>JACQHM010000076.1 GCA_016199025.1 Candidatus Methylomirabilota bacterium
GCCAGGGGGAACAGGACGGGGACCGAGATCACCAGAATGGCGGTGGTCTCCATGAAGCACCCGGCGATCAGCAGGGCAACGTTGATGAGGAGGAGCACCAGCCACTTGTTGGCCGTCACCGACAGGATGGCCTCGGCCAGCAGGGCGGGCACCTGGTTAATGGCGACCAGCCACCCAAAGGGGAACGCGTTGGAGATGATGAAGACGAGGACGGCGTAGGTCACGCCGACCTCGCCGAAGATGCGGAACAGCTTGGGGACCGTCAGCTCCCGGTAGATGAACCCGAGGACGATGCCGTACACGACCACGATGGCGCCCAGCTCGGTCGGCGTGGCGACGCCCAGGAGCATCCCGCCCACGAGCAGGATCGGCGCCACCAGGGCGGGGAAGGCGCTTAAGAACGTCTGCCACACCACCTGAAAGGGCTGCCGGGGATGGACCGGGGCGTGGATGCGCCCGGTGGCGGCCATCCAGTAGATCATGGCCATGAGGGAGAGGCTCATCAGGATCCCGGGGATGAAACCGCCGAGGAAGAGGTCCGCGACAGAGACTTCGGTCATCACCGCAAAGATCACCATGATGACGCTTGGGGGGATGATGGGGCCGATGATGGCTGAGGTAGCGCTGACGGCGGCGGCGAAAGCCGGGTCGAATCCATCCTTCTTCATCTCCTCGATCTCGATCACTCCCAGGCCGGCGGCGTCCGCCTGAGCCGTGCCCGACATCCCGGCGAAGATCATGCTCCCCACCACGTTGACGTGGGCGAGACTCCCTCGGAAGTGTCCCACCAGGGCCCGGGCAAAGTTGAAGATCCGACGGGCGATCCCGCCCCGGTTGAAGATGTGCCCGGCCAGGACGAAGAGGGGCAGGGCGAGGAACGGAAAGCTGTCCAGGCCGGAGGTCATCCGCTGGACGAGGATCACCAGGGGCGTTTGCCCCTCAAGGAGGAGGTAGCCCAAGCTGGCGAGGCCCAGGGCGAACGCGATGGGGACCTCCAGGGCGATCAAGAGAAGGAAGGCGACAAAGAGGAGGGTGATCATGCCGGCCCGGCCCCACCCCGGAGACGGCCGGCCTCAGGGGGCCTGACTAGGAAACGCAGGACCTCGTAGCCGGTCGTAAGCACCATAGAAACCGCGCCAAAAATCAGGGGCCCGGAAAAGAACAGGTAACGGGGGAGGACGACGGGGAGGGCAATGGTCCGCTGGTGCCACTCGAAGAGGAGCATCGCCCGGATGCCGTTGATGACGAGAGAGACGCAGAACACGCCGATGGCGAGGTAGGTAAAGAGCAGGATGGATCGTTGGCCCCCAGGCGGGAGACGGTGGAGGAAGGACTGGATCCGGATGTGGCGGGCCCGCTTTAGGCCGGTGCTGGCTCCTACGAACGTGCCCCAGATGAAGGCGTAGGTGGATAACTCCTCCACCCAGACCAGCGGTTGCCCGAAGGCGTAGCGTGACACCACCTGAGCGAAGATGGCCAACACCATGATGGCCAATAGAGTCTGCGCCAGGACTACCTCCCCCCGTTCGATGCCAGAAAGCAGCCGCTGGTAGCCCGCCAGAAACCCCTTCATCCTCCCCCCGTATTGCCCATTGCTGATTTCGGATTTCGGATTTCGGATTTCGGATTGAAGGATAGATGCATATTTCCCAAATCTGCAATCCACAATCCGCAATCCAATTGGCCTATCTGATGGCCTGGACCTTCTGCCACAGGCCCCGGCTCCACAGGCCCTCGGCCTCGGCCTTCCCTACCGCCTCGCGGAGCCGCTCCTGGAACGGACGGGTGTCGATGGTCCCGATCTTGGCGCCCTCCGCCGCCATCTTCTTCAGGGTCTCCTTGACAACCTTTTGCGCCTCGTCCCGAACCCAGGCGACGGCCTCCCGGGCCGACTCCTCCACCACCTTCTTCAAGTCTGGCGGAAGGCTCTGGTACGTCTTCTCGTTCATGGTGATATGGACGCTCGAGAGGATGTGGTTGGTCAGGTAGCCGTTAGGGGTGGCCTCGTGGAACTTGACACCATAGATGGCCGACACCGGCCCCTCAGCCCCCTCCACCACGCCCGTCTTCAAGGCCAGGTACACCTCGGCCCAGGTGACGCGGGTCGGCTTGGTCCCCAGGGCCTCCCACACCATGAGGTAGGCCTTGATCTCCGGGACCCGCATCTTCATGCCCTTCAGGTCGTCCAGCTTGCTGATAGGCTTCTTGGTCCATAACATCCGGGGCTCCGTGGGGGCCGCCGCCAGGATGCGGAGGCCGTTCTGCACGCGGAGCTTCTCAGCCATCTCCTTGAACGTGGGACTCTCCAGGAACCTGGCGAAGTGGTCGTCGTCGCGGAACGTGAAGCCCCAGCCGAAGATGGCAAAGTCCTTCACCCAGTTGGCATACCACTCCAGGACATCGCCGTAGGCCTGGATCGAATTGGCCATCATCTGCTCGATCTGGGCGATGTCCCCGCCCAACTGATCGCAGCAGAAGTAGTTCCATTTGATCCGGCCGTTACTCTTCTGCTCGGACAGCTCGACGAACTTCCGGGTTGTCTGGTCCAGGAGACCCCGCCCGGGGTCGGAGCCGCCAAACCGGAGCGTGAACTCTGGCGCGCCCACAGCCCACAGGGTGGGCCACCCAAACAGAAGTCCCACAAGCAGCATTGCCGTCATGAACCCCCGCCGTCGCCTCATCGCCCCATCCTCCCCTGTCTGCTGACACCGCGAACACTAACCGCCGTACTCGGCCTGGAGATCGTAGATATTGGTTCCGATCGGATAATCCGGGAGGATGAAGGTGCCTTCGACCAGACGGACCGTTGTCGGGGCTTCCCCCCGGAGGATGCGTCCCATGTAATCGTTAGGTGTACCGCGGAGCTGGATAGCATCAGAGGCCCGGTATTCGTAGATCAGCAGGCGGCGGGGCGATCTGGAGCGATTGGGCGCAGAACTGTGCAACGTGAGGCAGTGGAGCATGACCATCCCACCGGCCTTTAGAGGCACATCCACCGCTTTGTCCAGATCCACCTTCTTCAAATCGTCGGTCACCATCCCGATGAATTTCCCATCCCGTCGATGATCCAGGGGGCCTTTTTTGTGGCTGCCGGGGATGACCCTCAAACAGCCATTCTCCAGCGTGGCGTCATCTAAATGGATCAGGCAGGCGACCAGGTCAAAATTGGTATGCGGAAAGAAGGGGAGGTCCTGGTGCCATTTGACGGGACTTCCGACACCGGCGGATTTCATATTCAGCTTGCTGTGGTGGATCTGGATGTTGGGACCGATCACGTCTTCCACGGCATCCAGGATCGTCTTGTGGCTGGCCAGTTCCTCAAAACACTTGGCCTGTTCGAAGGGATGAAAGATCCTTCGGACCACTTTCCGGCCGCCTTCGGGAACGGGCTCGAAATCGCACAGGCTATTCGGGGTCTCCAGACCCTGGGCTTTCTCGACTAATTCATCGATCGTCTCGTGCAGGATCTTTAACTCCTCCTGGGAGAGGATCCCTTCCAGCGCCAGGGAACCGTTTTCTTGATAGAAGACCTTTTGTTCACGGGTCAGCATCGCTTATCCTCTTTTTCCCGCCACATCCTCTTCTCGTAGTGGCATTGCCAGCGGACCTATAGTTCACCATACAGGTTTTGATAAGAGCCTATCCTAAAACTCCTGCGGCACGAAACGTCACCCACGCACAGGCGAAATGCAAGAACGCCGAGGAGTTTGCCGCTTTCTTCTCCCAACTGATGAGCAGCCGGCGAAACCGATTGAACCAGGAACGGGTCCACTCCACCACCCACAATACGCCAGGCATCCCCTATCTGTTTCGTGTCCATTCTGGAACCTCCTCGCATGTGGAGTGCCTTTGCACACTGCCCTTCAGTATGCCACACAAGGAGGTTTTGGGATAGGCTCTTAGCTCGCCACCATAGAAGGAAAGGTAAGCGATCAGCCCAGGGTTGGGGTCATGGCGGGAGCGGCTTTTCGGGCGGCCGACCCTAGGCCGGGGCAAGTGAGACGATGAAGGGGAGGGCCTTTACCCGGAGGCCTCCCGGAGCAGGGCTTGGACCTTCTCCGATTCCTGGACAATCAGGCCTGCAATGGCCCGCTGAATGCGACTCATCTCCTGGAAGCCGCGTATGGAGATCACGATGCTGATGATCTGCCCGGTGCCCAACAAGAGCCCCAGGAGGATGATCCCGATCAGCTCATAGCTCATGGCAACCCCCCAAAACTGGTGTCAGTTTTGGTGCCAGTACGGTGTCAGTTTCCATCGCTTTCTATCGTACTCCATCGCAGTCCCAAACGCAAGACAACCCCGCGCCAGGTTTGGCAAAGTGGCCTCTGATGCGGGGTTGCCGAGATCGTCCGGGTCAGTCTGGCAGTCACGAGGTCACGGGTTCGAATCCCGTCAGCTCCACCAGCAAAATCAAGGGGTTGCGGCTTTAGGCCGCACCCCAATGGAACACCCGCCGCCGGAGGTTCCCTTCGTCTAAGGGCTTCCCTTCCTCGTTCACGAAGACCCATGCAGTTACCTCTGACTGAGTTCCATGAGCTCCTCGCGCAGACGAATCACTGGCAATGTGGTAGAATAGGGCAGTGGTCGCCCTCTTATCAGAGGGACAGCACCGCCCCCTAGACCGATGGAAGACTGGATCGACTTTTTACAGCGGGAGGCACAATCATGGTTGAAGTTGGCCAGCAGGCCCCGGCTTTCACGGCAGTTGATGCCACCGGTCGCCAGGTGAAGCTCTCCGACTTTAAGGGACGTCACGTCGTCCTTTACTTTTACCCGAAGGATATGACTCCGGGCTGCACCACAGAGGCGTGCGATTTTCGCGACGCGTACGCGGAATTTGGCAAGCTGAATGCCATGATCCTTGGCATCAGTCCCGATGGTCCACCATCCCACCAAAAATTTATCGCCAAGTATCAGCTCCCGTTTCCCCTCCTCTCCGACCCGGACCATACCATCGCGGGGAAGTACGGGGTGTGGCAGGAGAAAAAGCTCTACGGGAAGACCTTCATGGGCATCGTCCGCACGACATTTCTCATCGACAGCACAGGCAAGGTGCGGAAGGTGTTCCCCAAGGTCAAGGTAAGTGGGCACACGGAGGAGGTGCTGGCAGCGCTCAAGGCCTTGGCGGAACGTTAAGGGGTCACGGCAGGCAGACAACGCCATCACGGCTCAGCTCTTCCAGCTTGTCCTTTGAATAGCCGAGGAGCCCTGTTAACACCTCTTCGGTGTGTTCACCTAACCCGGGGGCCTTTCCCTCGACCCCACCGGGGGTCGTCGAGAACTTCATGGGAAAACCGGCCATGCGGACCTTTCCTACTTCCCCCTGGTCAACCTCGACGATCATCCCCCTGGCCTTGATCTGAGGGTCCTCGACCACCTTGTCCACGGTATTGATGGGCCCACAGGGAACTCCGGCCTCCTCCATAATCTGGATCCACTCTTCCACCGTCTTCGTCCTGGTCACCTCGGCGATCAGTGGAAAGAGGGCCGCCTGATGCTCTGTCCGTAAGGCATTGGTGGTGAAACGGGCGTCCTCCAACAGCTCTGGCCGGCCGAGGGCTTTGCAGAAAGGGTCCCAGAGCTTGGTCCCGACGGCCAGGACTACGTAGCCGTCCTTGGCCGGGAAGACCTCGAAGGGGGTGATGGAGGGATGGCGGGCGCCCAAGGGTCCGGGGACCTCGCCGGTCACGGTATAGCGGATAATGGCGTTCTCCAAGAGGGCGACCTGGCAGTCCAGCATGCTGACATCCACAGCCTGCCCCTGCCCCGTCCGTTCCCTGGCCTGGAGGGCGGCCAGGATTCCGATGGTGGTGAAGAGGCCGCCGCCCAAGTCGCCGATGGAGGTCCCCACCCGGACCGGCGGCCGCCCCGGTTCTCCTGTGATGCTAATGATCCCTCCCATCCCCTGGATGATCATGTCGTAGGCCCCCCGGTGGGCGTAGGGACCGGTCTGGCCGAAGCCGGAGCAGGAGGCGTAAATCAACCGGGGGTTGACCTCCCGTAAAGTCTGGTAGTCCAGGCCGAGCCTCTTCATCGTCCCCGGACGGAAGTTCTCCAGGAAGATATCCGCCTTTTTGACAAGATCGAGAAGGACCGTCCGGCCCTTCGGGTCCTTGAGATTCAACGCGACACTCTTCTTCCCCCGGTTCAGGCTGATGAAGTATGAGCTCACGCCGTTCAAGAAGGGCCCGACGTTCCTGGCCTCATCCCCGGTAGGGAACGGCTCGACCTTGATCACCTCCGCCCCCATATCGGCCAAGAGCATGGAGCAATAGGGTCCCGCCAAGATCCTTGAAAGATCGATGACCCTGATCCCTTCGAGTGGCTTCATCTTCTCCCCCCTGGTCAGCGGATTCCTCGTGATAAGACTCTTTTAAGCTTACCCTGAATCTCCCGCTCCCTCAAGGGCTTTACGACAGAAGAGATCCGCCGGGAAAATTCCATTGACGGAGGGGAGGACAGTCTTGATATAATAGTTTTTGTGGTTTGAGAGGCTTGTTGTTTTTCAAGAGGAGTCTGTATGCCTGTCATCGTCCAGGTTGCCGTGGGCGTCATCACCCTGGCCATCGTGCTGCTCGTTGCCTTCCTTATCCCAACCCTGCGGCAGGTCCGGGGGACGACCAAAGAGCTTGAAGGGCTCATCAGGGGGCTTCAGACGGAGCTTCAACCGGCCCTGGTGGACTTGAGAGAGACCCTCCGCCACCTCAACAAGATCTCCGGGGAGGTCAGCGACGGCATGTCCAAAGTTGGTGGAACGCTGGACGCTGTTCAGCGAACCGGACAGACGATCAGGCTGGCCACTGACGTCATCCAAGTGGCCTTGCTCCCCCGCCTCTTTACCACGGCCGCTTTTCTGAAGGGGATCAAGGTCGGCGCCAAGGTTTTCTGGAGGATGCTCCTTAAAAGGAGGTGAGGGAAAGATGAACGAAGAAAAGGGATTTGCGGCGTCTTCGATTGCTCTGGCCTTCATCCTGGGCGGCGTCCTTGGAGCTGCCTTTGCCCTTCTGTTGGCCCCGGAATCTGGCAGCCGGACCCGCGAACGGCTTAAAGAGGCTGCCTCAGGCTTCAAGGAGAAAAGCAGGGATATGGCCGAGGGCTTCCGGGGAAAGTTCGAAGAGGCCGTTGATCGGAGTAAGGAAGCCCTTGAGGAGGGCAAATCCATCATCACGGCCGCCTACCAGGCGGGCAGAGAGGCAGTGCAGCGGGAGAAGGAAAACCTCGAAGCCCACGGGTAACATTCCAGGGTAAGCCTTCAGCTTTCAGCCGTCGGCTCTCAGCAAAAACAAGGGGATACGAGAAACAGTGCCGGGCCGAAGAAGTGGCCCGGCGCTTCGTTTCACGGCTTGAGTACCAGCTTTCCATAGCTTCCGCGGCCCTCGAGGAGCCTGTGGGCCTCGGCCGCCTCCTTCAAAGGGAAGACATGGCCGACGACCGGTTTGATCATCCCCTGGGCGAGGAGCCCAATCAGCTCCCGGGCCGAAGTCCCCACCAGGTCGGGCCGCTTCACGGTCATCGAGCCGAGGTGCATCCCGATGACGGAGAGGCGGTTCATGATGACCAGGCCAAGGTGGAGCTGGGGCTGGACGCCGCTGGAGAGGCCGACGACGACCAGCCGCCCATCGGGAGCAAGGGCACGGAGGCTCTTTTCGAAGACCTCCCCTCCCACTGACTCCAGGACAACATCGACCCCTCTTCCCCCTGTCCATCGCCTGACCGCATCCAGGAAATCCCCCGTTCGGTAATTGTGGACGATGTCGGCGCCAAGGGTCCTGACCTTGGAAAGCTTCCCGTCAGATCCTGCCGTGGCGAAGACCCGCCCTCCCCAGATCTTCGCCAGTTGGACAGCCGCCGTCCCGACCCCACCCCCTGCGGCGTGGATCAAGACGGCTTCTCCCTCCTGAAGCCGCCCGAAGGTCTTCAAGGCGTGGTAGGCGGTTAAGAACACGATGGGGAAGGCCGCCGCCTCCTCAAAGTTGATCCTTTCAGGGACCGGCATGGCTCCGGCCGCCGGCATGACGGCCAGCTCGGCGTAACCGGCTTTCGGCGCAAAGCCCATGACCCGCTGCCCGACTTCGATCCCTTCAACGCCGGCCCCGACCGCCACGACCGTCCCCGCCACCTCGATGCCTGGAATGAAAGGGGGCGGGGTCAGCGTTGGGTAGAGTCCCCTCCTGGCCAACGCATCGGCAAAATTCACCCCCGCCGCCCGGACCTGGACGAGCACCTCCCCAGGTTCCGGCGTTGGATCGGGGACTTCTTCGTACCGGAGGACCTCCGGCTCTCCATGTTGGTGGACCCGGATCGCTTTCATGAACCCTCCCTCTCGGCGATCAGGTGGGGGATGATCCGCTTCGCCGTATTGATCGGAATGGCGAAGCAGAGCCCCTGGGCCGGCTGGATGATGGCCGTGTTGATCCCGATGACCTTCCCTTCGGCGTCGGCCAAGGGCCCGCCCGAGCTTCCGGGGTTCAAGGCCGCATCCGTCTGGATAATGTTCTCGATGAGGCGTCCAGGCCTCGCCATGAAGGCCCTTCCGAGGGCGCTGATGACGCCAGCCGTCACCGTGCACTGGAACCCCAAGGGATTCCCGATGGCGACGACCAGTTGGCCGACCCTTACAGCCTCCGAATCCCCGAGCCTGGCGATGGGGAGGTCCCCGGCGGGGATCCTTAAGAGGGCAAGGTCGGTGAAGGCATCCGCCCCTACCACCTCTGCCGCAAAGGTCCTCCCATCGTTCAGGATCACCTCCACGGAGGGGGCTCCCTGGACCACGTGGCTGTTCGTCAAAATGAAGCCATCCGGGGTGACGATGAAGCCGGACCCCTGTCCCCGCCCCTCGCGGAGGATGCCCCGGTACGGGTCGCGGACCTGCTGGACCACGTTGATGTTCACAACGGAAGGGCTCAAAAGCTCCGCAACATGGACGATGATCTTCGAGTAGGCGTCCAGGGCCTTCTCTTCAGAGCGGTTGCCTTCTTCGGAGCCACCCGTTGGGTCGAACCTCTCCATCCCCTTCCTCCATCAAAGGGCTCTTTTCCTTTTTAGCATACCTTCGCAAGAAAGCCCACCCTCCAACGTACCCCATCCTCGTGGTCCACCGGCTGGTCCGATGCTCTGACCTCCTCGGCCTCCTCATGGGGTCGTCAGCAACGTCGGACCGGGTGTTTCTCTGGTGGCTTCCAGATGGTCTTCTCGTTCCTCGCTTCGTCGTCGCCTCGGCAGAGTAGTAGGCCTCCTGCCTACCGACCCCGCGCCTGTTCGCCCCGGAGCGTCATACAGGTGCTAGTGGCCCGGGCGACCAGCCGCTGTTGGTCGTCCACCACGTTGCACTCGACGAACCCCACCGTGCGCCCGCCCTTGACCAGGCGTCCCACCGCGATCAGCTTGCCAGTCCAGACTGGTTTCAGGAAAGGGTAAGGTGCAGGGCGCCCGCCCCAACGATGACAACTGCCGGGAGGAGCATGTTGCCCGTGCCGCGGACGAGGCTGCCTAGCGTGTGGAGGAGCCAAAAGGCCAGCGCGCCACCGAAGACCACGTTGGAGTAGGCAAGCGCCGCCTCCAGCGTGCCACCCGTTCCGCCTATCGCACGGTAGAGGGCGGGGCCGCCCCAGAGGACACCGGTCGTGAAAATCACCGCCATGACCAGTGCGATCACAAGGGCGTGCCCCATGAGGGCATTGGCGTCCTCACGACGGCCGGCCCCCAAGGTGCGCGCGATGGCCGAGGCGACCCCGCCCCCCATGCCGCCGGCCGACATGGTCTGCATGAGCATCATCATGGGAAAGACCAGGGAGACACCGGCCAGGGCCTCGGGCCCCAGCCATCCGACGAAGTAGGCATCGAATGTATTAGTGGCGGCCAGGAACACCATGACCACGATATTGGGCGCGGCTAGCCGGAGCAGGGTGGGGACGATGGGCGCCTCCAGGAGGAGGCGGGTATGGGCCACCATGGGGCTGCCGACGGAAGCGGGGGGATGGGCGGCGGCTGTCCGGCTCATTGTGATTGGCCTCGACATCGGGGACGCGTGTTCATCCTCCTTTCATGGGCGAACGACCACATTCACGAAACCACCGGGCCTGGCTGCTGCCGCCTCGATTGCGTCGTTCACCTGCTCTAATGGGAAGCCTTGCGGTGTGATGACGCCCAGATTCAGTGTTCCGGCCCTGGCCATCTCAGCCATTTCCTCCCCGTCACCAGGTGTAAACCAGAGGGAACCCAGAATCTGGACGCTCGTCCCCTGAAACCACAAGTAGTCCAGCGAGACCTTCTCGGTTACACCCCCAATGAAACTCGCTCGGCCTCCCTTTTTCAATCCCATCAGGGCATCCTGTGTGCTGTCCGAACCGGCGGCGAGCCCCTGGCAGTCAAGAAATACATCGACTCCCAACCCGCCCGTCTTCTCCCGGACCCATTCGGCAATGGACTGATCGCCCAGGGCCAGCGTTTCGATCCGGCCCGGTGCAAGGGCCTTGAGTTGATCGAGTCGCTCCCGATTTCTGGCCACGCCAAAGATCCGGGTCACGCCCATCGCCAGGGCTAGCAAGGTGGCTCCCACCCCTAACGTCCCTGTGGCCCCGTTGATCAGCAGCCAGCTCCCCTGATGCACGCCCCCGGCCTTAAGCGCCGTGTAGGAGGTTCCGAGATAGCCGAACCGGGCCCCCTGCTCAAAGCTCTAGGAACGCGATCGCAACCGACCACAGTTTCGTCTTCATGGCTCCTCCTTCCTATCACGTTTGTCGCGTTGGACAACGGCGCAAGCGCCGCGAGAGGGTAGCCGAGGGACCCCGGACCTCGGCAAGTTCCGCATCCTCCGGCCCTCAAGGCCGCCCGGGTTCAGGCATGTCCGCATGCAGTGCACAGGTAGGGCCCCTGAGCTCCCCACACAAACGCTCTCGTTAGCCGCAGGAGGATTGGCCCCCGCCACAAGAAGAGGGGTGCTTCTCCTCCTTCTGCTGGGTCTTCGGCTCCTGCTGCTCAGTTGTGCCACAGGAACCTGGCATTGCTCTCACCTCCTTTCTCGAAGTCTGTCTCCCACCTTCCTGTCCGAAACACCCGGTGGTCATGGCTAGCCTGATAGGTGGGATTTCGAAATTCTCCATCCCGATAGTCCCTCTCGCTGAAATCGATCCTGGAGAATCCCCTACCTTCCGGCGGCGCCATCCGGTCCAGCCGCCTGAACGGGGTCGATGACGGGGAGGCTGAGGATCGCCTCCAAGACCTGAGAAGGATTGTTGAGGTCCACCCCCACGATCAGGACATGTACCTGGTAGATGGCCTCATAGACCGGGGTGAAGAACAATGAGTAGTGCCTGTTCGGCCCCTCCACGGTGCTAGTCTCCCCCGTCTCCCCGATGTTCCGGTCGAGAACAAAGATGCTCATCGTGTGATCGGCCGGGTCTCCATAGGTGTGCACGTACTCCACCAACTCAACCTGGGTTGTGGGGTGCTGGTGGGGGACGATAAGGAAGACCGTTAGCCCACTGACAGGCTTTTTGGTTCTCGCGTGGACGATCCTCGCCGTGACCCGGTTCGCCTTCCCCCGGATCAAGGCCCCGCCCTCGACGTGCAAGGACACGTGAAAGTCCCCCACGCGGGCAGTGGTCACGACCGGCAGATCCGTCCGGTGTTCCACCAATCCGTGGCCGTGGGCCACATGAAGAGAGGGGAGCGTCGAGAGGAGAAGGCCCGTCACCAATCCCAGGATGCTCCAGATCTTATGCGTCATCGTCCTCGCCCAGCCTCTGCCTGAAGCCCTCGTGGATGTCGCTCATCTCGGCAGCCAGGTTCCCCGCCGGGCATCCACCCATGCAATTCCTGGCCCGCTGGGCCTCCAAGAAGAGGTCCAAAAGCGTGAAGATCCGTTCAATGGGGTCCCTGTCGGGCCGAAAGGCCTTGGCGATGACGTGTTCTGAAAACCTTTGGATGTACCGATCCAGGATGGCGTACCCCAGGGCCTCCTTGCTCTCAAAGTGATAATAGAAGTTTCCCTTGCCGACGCCGCTTTCCTTCAGGATGTCATCCAGGTTTGTCTTGTGGTCCACCGGCTGGCCCGACGTCCCGACCTCCGCGGCCTCCTCCTGGGATCGCCAGCTCTTCACTCGACGGGCGGCAGTTCGGCACCCGCCCACTCCGAGTAGATGATGAACTTGAAAGGATTCATCTGCTGGGACTTCTCCCGAAGCCGGTCGAGGGCCTGGCGACGGAGGTCCGTCAATGCCCGGCTTGTCGGGTAGGTGAGGAGCCCGAGGTCGGCGAGGGTGAGCGCCAGGGCATCATCGCTTCGATCGAGAAGGACCTTGGCGCTTCGGACGAAGGCGTCCTCCTTCCCCCCGCCGAGGAGATTGAGCAGAGCAGCCCACTCCTTCGGGGCGAAATGTTCCAGCCCCTCGCCGTCAGCCTTCCAGTAGCCGGTTCGCTGATGATAGGCCCGCTTGATGAAGTGATCCCGCATCACGAGGAACGGGATCACCGCCTCCGGGTGAGAGCGAAGAGAGCCGGGGAGGGGGTTCTGGTGGAGAATCTCGACCAGGGTTTTTCCTTCCTGAATCCCCTGAAGGGTCTGCTCGTACACCTCGCGTAACGCCACCTCGAGCCCCTGGAGCGCGTCAATCGTGAAGTTTTCAGTGAGGGGAGGATGGCCGTGGATCAGGAGTCTCGGGTTCAGGGACCGGACGAGGGCCAGGGTCTCGAAGAGCCCCTCCGCCGATCCCTCGGGCAGGAACGGGGCGCCGAGGTAGGGCATGAACACGTCCCCCACAAAGAGGACCCCGCTCGCCGGGAGATGGATCAAGAGGGCGTCCCCGGTCTCGCCGCCCTGTACCGGGTAGAGGACGAAGTCCATCCCTCCCACCGTCAGCGTCTCGCGCTGACGCACGAGGCGATCAGGAACAACCTCGTAGCGCCCTCGTCCCTCTGCCCCAAAGAAGTAACGGAAGCTCACCCCTGTCTCGTTCACGATCTTGAGCTCGTCGGCAAACTTCGCCTGGGCGATCACCTGGGTCCCCGTTTCCTTGACCGCGGCCAGCCCGCCGATGTGGTCCCAGTGGGCGTGGGTGAGGATCAGGTGGCTGATGGGCTTGGTCGAGATCCGACGGAGGGAGGCGAGGGCTGCCCGGGCGTTCGTCTCGATGGTCCCAGCATCGATCGCCACGATACCGTCGCTCGTCAGGACAAAGGCGAGGTCGCCGAAGTCGTACCCTTGGGCGACATAGACTTTGGGCGCCAGCTCCACAAGCCTGGGTGTGGTGAAGTGAAAGCCGTCCTTTGCCGTGACCCAGTAGTCTGTGATGAAGAGGGGAAGGGTAGGATCGAGAGAGGGGTAGCCTGAGCGGTCGAGGGCCGCCTTCGCCTCCGTCTTTCGCCCGAGGGTCGTGTAGGCCTGGGCGAGGGCGCGGTAGACACTCCGGCGGAGCCCGACAGGAAAGTGGTCCTTGCTCTGAAGCACCCATTCAAGGTCGGCCACCGCCGCTTCGGCCTTCCCGAAGCGGGGTGGAAGCTCGGCCAAGACGAGCCCCCTGAAGTAGCGGGTGAGGCCGGGCTCTTGATCCACCGCCCGATCAAGCTTCGCAATCGCCTCGTTCACCCAGGCCACGCGTCGGAGGAGGGGCACCTGACCGGCCAGCCTTGCCTGAAAGAGTCCCTCCAGCGTGAGAAAGAGCGGCTGATCGGGCTGGGTCTTGGCGCGCTCCTGGAAGTAGGCGTACCCTTCCTGGTCGCGCCGGCTCGCGATGAACTGTCCTGCCAGTGCAACCACCGCCTGAGGGGCCGCGTTCGGCCAGCGGACCGCCTCCTGGAGTGCTTCCAGCTCGAGGTTGCGGGTGAGAGGGGGGTCGGCCGCGCGAAGTGAACCACACCCCGCAAGCAGCGTTCCCACAGCGAGGAGAGACATGAGTCGCCATGCGAATCGCGTGTTCTGCATCTTTGCCTCCATGCTTCCCTCCTTCTTAAGTGGCTAGTCATTTAGGAACATGTTATCATCTAACATGTAAGATACTTGATGAAAAAAAAATCACTCGATTCGCCTGTGGATGTGCACCAGGCCTTCTTGAAACGCCCTCAACGCTTCTTTCGGAACCCCTTTCTGGATCAGCCCTTTGAGTTCCCGGCCGATGGGCGCTAACTTTTCCTGGAGCTCCTTCCCTTTCTCGGTCAGGTACACCCGGATCGCCCGCCGATCCTTCGGATCAGCGTTCCGCACCACCAGACCTGCCCGTTCCATCCGGTCAAGGTGGCCCGTCAGCGAAGAGCTGTCGAGGAAGAGGTGCCGGCAGAGGTCCTTGACATTGACCCCCTCCTTCTCCCAGAGGATTGTCAGGATGAAATAGTGGTTATAGGTGATCCCGAACTCCGCCAGCCTTCGGTTGTAGTATCGGGTGATCCTGCGGGTGGCCACATCCATCCAAAAGCAGGTATGCTCTTGAAAATTCATCGGCACCCCTCACGGCTCACTACCTTTGGGCTCAAGGTGTGTCGCCGCTAGTCCCCCTTCGAATCAGACGAAAGCGGCCAACGGAAACTATTCCAAAATCATCGGGCTCTTCATGGTCGTCAAATTCAACCATGGCTGCGGTGCCGCTTTCTTTTAGGCATTCCTACCCCGTAGTGTCTGGACGTTTGAGAATCAACACATTCTCCTCTAAATCCTGCCTTGTCGTGGTAGAACGGCGGGTACGCCAAAGATCGATGCCTTCCACCTCGTAACCAGCTTTGATCGCCACATCCGCCAGCAACTGCGCCGTTTTGATGTGAACGCGAAAGAAAGACATTTGATCCCCGACTACGTAGGCGCAGCGGGCTCCAGGGCGGAGCCTTGGTAGCAAAACCGCGAAATGCCGGTACATTCCACCGAAGTATAATCGAGTTACGCGATGATAGAGACGCTCAAAGCCGGAAGTTTTACGCAACTGTCGCCGTCTCTCTTCTATTTCTTCTGCCACGCGAACAACTGATGGAATATCTTTAATGGAGGTATCGTCGTCGTCCCCGACAAAGACGTTCCGCGTATTGCTTCGTAGAAGGCTGGACTTAAGGGTGCGTAACTCCTCCTTGGTCTTGACAAGGCCAAGCAAAACACTTTCCAAACGAGTGCTCCGTGTGTAATCCTTTTCATTAGGATACGGTGGGGAGGTCATGACAATTCCGATGGATGGGCGACGCTCCAGTGAGGAGAGTATCCGTGCATCGTCCTTGAACACATGCGCTGGCGGGGATGGAGGCGGTTGTTTGGTAAGGATGGTTTCAAGGTCTGAAATCATCCTTGAAACCGTAACAGCAAACGCAGCGAGGACATCAGCATCGTCACGGGGAGGGAGACGATACACCTCCGGGCCAAATCCCATATTGCCGGCGGTTGTCACGATGGTATTCGCAAGAGCCAATGCCAGAAAATCTCGAAGAGTTTGCCGGAGCACCACCCTCTCAATAGCGTAGCGAAGGGCTAAAACACGCAGCAGAGGTTTCTTGCTGATAAAACCGCGGGGGATAAGGGCTGCCATTTTGGGTGGGAGCAGAGCATTCGGATCAAAAGTGTTTGCTGTTAATCCGGTATCGTTGGCCTCACCCTTCACTGCTCGCGGAACGAAAAGGGCCAACTGACGGGTTACCTCGGCCAAAGGGTTCAAATGAACACGCCGCAAACAGGCAGCAGCAAGTTCCAAGACATCGTCGAGACTTGAACGGATTTCATCAACATTGACATCCCATGAAAGCTTGACCTTTGTTGCGAGAACCGAGATAGGATTCGCATCGGTACTCAGGGTGGAGAATCCTCGTAGGCGCGCTTCTACAGGCGTCGTCGCCGTCCCACAAAACGGGTCGAAGACCCAATCCCTAGTGGGATCCGCCCCTAAGGTCTTCAAGTATTCGCGTACGAGGTGCGGCGGGTAGCCAAGGACAAAGCGATACCAGCCATGAATCACCTCATCCGCTGGTTGAAGCCGGTTTTTAACGACATACTCGGAACCCGATGGTTCTGCTATTTTTAGTTCTTCATTCAACGCGTTTTCCCTCCTTTACTTAGGTTATCTTACATGTTAGTTAATTAGATACTAGCAAAGTTCCAGGGCTTGTCAAGAAAAGAATGAGGGGGTAGGGGAGGCCGGTTGTCGGAGCGAGCGTTCGCCTCTGACGGGCCAGGAGATCACAGCGCTTCGTTTCGGGATGGGGGCAAGAAGACCGGTTCCGAAGGGGAGGAGCTTCATCCTGAGGAACTCCCTTAACGTCTCATCGTGCTCGTTCCCCTCCAGGTGGAGATGCTCTTTCCAGAACTCCACGGCTTCATCAAGGTCGGCGAAGGGCTGATCGAAGTGGTAGTCGAGGATCCTCACGTCGGCGTGGATCCCTAACCGGTGAAGCCTGATATAGGTTATCAGGTAGTCTTCCCTCGGCGGGTACGGCCTCCCGAAGAGGAGGGGGGATAGCTCATCGAAATAAAACTTGTCACGGCCCGTTCCCACATGCTGGATGATGGCAATGGCCTGGTTCGCAACTCGTAAGGCCTGACCGACAAAGCCGGGGACATCGCTCAGGATCCCAGGGACGTTAGCCACCAACAGGAGGTCATGGGGTTCAACGGCCACCTCCCCCCACCTCCCCTCGAGGCAGGTGATGTTCGAAAGGCCCTCTTCTTCCATGAGCCGTTTCAACTCTTTCAGCATGGCCGGCGAGGGGTCCAGGGCCGTGACCTGCTCCACGACCTTAGCCAAGGGGATGCTTAAGGCCCCGGAGCCTGCCCCCACATCCAGGACGCTCCGGCATCCGTTCAGGAGAGGGGCCAGGGCCCCCATCGCCTTTTCAGGGTAATCGCTCAAGCGTTGGGCCTCGCTGTACCAGCGGGCTTTTCGCTCCGACCACGGCTCCCCCGTGCCCATCCTTCAACCCTTCCTCGCCAACAGGATGGTCAGCATCCAAGAGAAGAGGACCTCGTCCCGCTCGTTGGTGATCTGGAAGGCCTCCTGGACCGCTCCGGAGGCCTGTTGGAACCTCTCACGCAGGTCGGCGACGATCTCTAATGGTGTTCCTGACCGCTCCACCCAGTCGGAGAAGATCAGGCGGGAACAAGGCTCGGTGGTGAACCTTTCGATGGTGAACTCCGCCTCTTCTACCATCCCCTGCCACTCGGAGGGGGTGTAGTTTCTCACATGAGAGGGATCCCGGAGTTTCTCGACCTCCTGCTGCCACCGGGCAGCCTCCGGATCCTCCGGGCTGCTGGAGTCGGTCAGCACCAACGCACCCTTCGGCTTCAGCACCCGCCTCGCTTCCTGGAGGAATCTTTTGACGTCGGCGAAGTGATGGGGGGCGATCCGGCAGGTGACGAGGTCGAAGGTTGTCTCGTGAAAGGGGAGGGCCTCGGCAGAGGCCACATGAAGGCTGATGTTGGAAAGGCCCCGCTCTTTGGCTAAGCGGCGGGCCTCCTCCAGCATCGTGAAGGTGAGATCGGTGGCGACAACCGTTTTTGCCCGTTCGGCGAAGGCGAAGGCAGTGAAGCCTGTCCCGGTGGCAATGTCCAACACGAGGGAGGAGGGTTGAGGATCACCCCACTCGACCATGAGGGTGAGGCTGTCACCAAGCGCATGAGGGCGGCTGGTGGCATACGCCTCCGCCCGTCGCCCGAACTGGGCCTTGACCCTCTGCCGGATCTCTGCCTCCTTCTCCTGACTCATTGGGCTTTCCCCGATGCTCATCATAGCACTTCCTGCTCTGGAGCTGCAAGCTCTGGATGAGCGATGAGTGAACCCATCATGGCTCGAAGGGCTGAGCAGAGAGCCGCCTCTTTCTCCGCTTTGGGGTTTATGGTATAACACGGCGAGGAGGAAACCCATGGAACGGATAAGGAAGGTGGCTCTACAGGCCATCAGAGAGGCCGGTGCCCTCTTAAAGAAAGGATTTGGCGAGGAGCAGATCGTCCACTTCAAGGGGGAGATCGACATCGTCACCGAGAGGGATCGGAGATCGGAGGCCCTGATCAGAGAGACGATCCTTCGCGAGTTCCCTGACCATAGCATCCTGGGCGAGGAGAAGGGGCGGCATGAAGGCTCGGGTCAGTACCGCTGGATCATCGACCCCTTGGACGGCACCACCAACTACGCCCATGGCTTTCCCTTCTTCGCCGTGGCGGTCGCCGTCGAGAAAGGTGGGGAGGTCATCTACGGCTCCGTCTACGATCCTTTGCGAGAGGAGTTGTACGAGGCAGAGCGGGGAGGGGGGGCATCTTTGAACGGGGAACCGATCCGTGTCTCGGGGATAAAGGAGCTGACGAAGGCCCTCTTGGCCACCGGCTTTCCCTACGATGTCCGAAAAGGCGGGGAAGATAACATCACCCATTTCGTCAATTTCTTAAAGGTGGCCCAGGCGGTCAGACGTCCAGGCTCGGCCTGCCTGGACCTCTGCTACGTCGCCAACGGCCGGTTCGACGGCTTCTGGGAGCCGAAGCTTCATCCTTGGGATATGGCGGCGGGGAATGTGATCGTCCAGGAGGCCGGGGGAACGGTGACCGACTTTCGAGGTGGGCGTTTTGATGTCTACGGCCAGGAGATGGTCGCCTCCAACGGTCTCCTCCATGAGGCGATGCTTCAGGTCATCACCCAAGGCCTGGAATGAGAGGGGCGGGGCTTGCCCCGC
>JACQHM010000074.1 GCA_016199025.1 Candidatus Methylomirabilota bacterium
CCCATTATCATGCTCACCGCACAGGCCGAGACGAAAGATGTGGTGAAGGGGATAGAGATGGGCGCGGACGAATACGTGACAAAGCCTTTCAATCCGCTCGAATTGATGGCCAGGGTGCGCTCCATGCTCAGGATCAAGGAGCTGCACGACACGGTGCAGGTGCAGGCCGCTCAACTGGCCGAGTGGAATAAGACGCTGGAGCAACGGGTCCAGGAGCAGGTCGCCCAGCTCGAACGCCTGGGACGGCTCAAGCGCTTCTTCTCCCCCCAACTGGCCGAGCTGATCGTCTCCGGCAGCACTGAGGACCCCCTCCAGAGCCACCGCCGGGAGATCACCGTGATCTTCCTGGACCTCCGGGACTTCAGCGTCTTCGCCGAGACCGCGGAGCCGGAGGAGGTCATGGGGGTCCTCAGGGAGTACCATGCCGAGATGGGGCGGTTGATTCTGAAGCACGAGGGAACGCTGGAGCGCTTTGCCGGGGACGGGATGATGATCTTCTTCAATGATCCGGTGGAGGTTCCGAACCCGGCGGAGCGGGCGGTGCGGATGGCGGTGGCCATGCGGGCCCGTGTTGTTGAGCTTCGGACCAGGTGGGTCAAGCGCGGCTACGAGCTGGATATGGGCATAGGCATCGCCTCTGGCTACGCCACCATTGGCGCCATCGGCTTTGAGGGGCGGCGGGACTACGGGGCCATCGGCACGGTGACGAATCTGGCCGCCCGTCTCTGCGCAGAGGCCCGGTCTCGCCAGATCTTGATCTCCCGGCGTGTCCTTGGCGCCGTGGAGGAGCTGGTCGAGGTGGAACCGGTCGGGGAGCTTCCCCTCAAAGGGTTCCTCAAGCCGGTGCCTGCCTTCAACGTAGTACGGCTCAAAGAGCAGGCAGTTCTCACATAAGCCTCTGCTATTGGGGCCTTCATGAGGCGCCAGGGCTCACAACAAATCCCCCCACCCCCCCTTTGGGAAAGGGGGGAACGGAGGAATTTGCCCCCCCTTTGGGAAAGGGGGGCAGGGGGGATTTCCCCAACGTCTTTTTGCTTGTCTCCCTTCGCGGACGGGTGTAGGATGCGTGGGAAGGATAATGCAGTTTCTCAAAGCCTTCCTTCGGCGAGGGAACGGAAGCGGTGAGGGAAGAGGCATCTATCGGCCCGGATCTGTTACAGCGACAGTTGGAAGGCTTCCTGGCGAAGCTGACCAAGAAGTACGGCGACCTGAAAGGAAAAGTCGAGATCGCCCTGAGGTCTGAAGTCTCCTTCAAAGAAATCGGGGGGTTGGCGAGGGCCAAACAGGAGATCCAGGGTTTTGTCTATGCCCTGAAGTCCCCCGAGCTTCCCAGGAAGTGGGGGACCAAGCCCCACAAGGGGATCCTCCTCTACGGCCCACCGGGGACGGGGAAGACCCTCCTTGCCAGGGCCTTGGCCCACGAGGCCGAGGCGGTCTTCTTTCACCTCCGGGTCTCGAACGTGGTGGCCAAGTGGTATGCCGATGCCGGCGAGCTGATCCAGGAAGTCTTCCTGCTCGCGAAGGAGAACGGGCGCTCCATCCTCTTCCTCGACGAGCTTGAGGCCTTGACGCTCCCTGCCGAGGAGGCCAGGGCCGTCGGTCGCCGGATCGTGAACACCGTTGCCGAGAACCTGGACGACCTGAACGCCTACGATCAGATCATGGCGGTGGCGGCCAGTAACCGGGTCGATGCTGTAGATCCCCTCCTGATCCAGCCCGGAAGGCTGTACCGGTTCATCGAAGTGCCACTCCCTGAGAGTGACGAGAAGCGGGAGATCTTCCGCCTCCACCAGGCCAGGGCCGAGGCCCTCGCCGGGCGGAAGCTGTTCGACGCTTTAGACTACGATTCACTTCTCGCCAGGACGGTCAAGATGAGCGGGGCAGACCTGGCCGAGATCGTCCAGCGGGCCCTGGAGGAGAAGGTGAGGCTCGAGGGGAGTGGCGAGCAGCCCGGCCTGGTGACCACCGAGGACCTCCAGCGGGTGATCGAGAGCTACCGCCGGACCCAGGAGATTGTCGAGAAGATCCGGTACGGCCAGTATCTCTAAGATGAAACTCGGAACGATCCTCCTACTTCTGATGCTCTTGTTCGTCCCACGATGGGCTGTTGGAGACTTAAAGCCCCTCTCGGATGAGGAGCTGGACCAGACCACCGCCGCTGCTGGAAACACCGACACCGACAAGGAACTGGTGACCAACACCCCGGACCTCGTTTCCCCAAGCGTGGCCGCTCCTCCCCCACCGGAGCAGGGTCAGTCAGTCATCCCCCAACCTGGCGCCATCAATCTTTTCCAGGAGCTCCTCCAGTCGAACACGATCCTCCAGAATAGGTGAGGTCGGTAGAAAGACAAACCCGCGTCAACGCTTGGAGGATGGGCATTGACGCGGGTTCAGGGACATTCCCCGCCGAGATATCTCTAATGCATATAGACTCCCCCGTCCACGTTTAGGGACTGGCCGGTGATATTCCGGGCCTCGTCAGAGGCCAAAAAGACGGCGGCCCACCCGATGTCCTCGGGGATTTGCTCCCGCTGCATGGGCACCCACTCCTTCGTCCGCTTGTCGAAGATCTCCCGGGGAGAGAGATTGCCGAAGGCCCCGCTTTTGGCCAGTCCCTCGCCGAGTCGCTGCCAGAAAGGCGTCCACAGGAGGCCAGGGCAGATGGCGTTGACGTTGATGCCGTAGGGGGCCAGGTCCCTGGCGAAACAGCGGGTCAGGGTGATGACGGCCCCCTTGGAGACGCTGTAGGGGGCGCTGGTGGCGCTCCCCAACTGCCCGGCGATGGAGGCCAGGTTGATGATCTTCCCAAAGCGCCGCTCCATCATGTGGGGGGCAACCGCCTTGCAGGTCAAGACCATGGACTTGACGTTGATCTGGTACCCACGGTCCCAGTCCTCCTCGGTGTTGTTGGTGAAGGGCATCCCGACGGGAAGATCGATCCCGGTATTGTTCACCAGGATGTCGATCTTCCCGAAGGTCTCCAGGGTCCGCTTCACCATGGCCTCGACCTCCTCGACCTTGGCCACGTCACATTTCAGGGCCAACGCCTTGCGGCCCAGGCCCTCAACCTCTTTGGCCACCTTCTGGGCCCCGTCCAGGTTGATATCCGGGATGCAGATGTCCCCTCCCTCTTTCGCCATGCAGAGGGCGATGGCCCTTCCGATCCCGCTGGCCCCTCCGGTCACGATGACACTCTTCCCCTCGAGTCTCATGATTCCCTCCTTTTTCACAAAGAAAGCAACGATCAACAAAACATCAGCCTTTAGCCGTCAGCCCTCAGCCCTCAGCCAAGAGAATTAGAAGAGCAACCCAGCGGCAATCTGTGATGACGGATGGCGACGTGGGGTTCTTCCAGCCCTGTCCTCCCTGAAAAGCCTTTGTCTTTAAGCGTTTTCGCTGACGGCTGATGGCTGAAAGCTGATGGCTTACCACCGTTTTAGTGCATGTACACCCCCCCGTCTACGTTGAAGGACTGGCCGGTGATGTTCCGGGACTCTTCCGAGGCCAGGAAGACAGCCACCCACCCGATATCCTCCGGCGTCTGCTCCCGCTGCATGGGGACCCACTCTTTGACGCGCCTCTCGAACACCTCTCGGGGGGAGAGACCGGTGAAGGCAGGGGTCTTCGCAAATCCAGCCCCGATCCGTTCCCACATGGAGGTCCACAGGAGGCCGGGGCAGATGGCATTGACGTTGATGCCTGGGATTGAGAGATCAGCTCCCTCCTTGGCCATGCAGAGGGCGATGGCCCGCCCGATCCCGCTCCCCCCTCCCGTCACAATGACACTCTTCCCGTGAAGCCGCATCCTTTCCCCCCCTAGATTCCTAACAGACGGACCCGGAGGTCCAGATCCTCGATCAGCTCCCTGGTCCCCCCGGCATACATGATCTCCCCGTTGGAGATGACATAGGCCCGATCAGAGAGGGAGAGGGCCAGATGGGCGTTCTGCTCCACCAGGAGGAGGGTCATCTCCTTCTTCAGCTCCTGTTGGATCCGGGTCAGCTCGGCGACGACGGCCGGGGCCAGGCCCTCGAATGGTTCATCCAGGAGGAGGAATCGGACGTTTCCCATGAGGGCCCTGGCGA
>JACQHM010000086.1 GCA_016199025.1 Candidatus Methylomirabilota bacterium
ACCCCCAACCCCTAACCCCTGGATGATGCAAGGTGGAAGAAAATCTGACGGTTAAGAGGTTGCGGGAGGCCTTCCCCGATTCGATCCTGGAGGTTGGCTCCTTCCACGGCGAGGTCACCGTCCTGATGAAGCAGGAGGAGATCGTCCAGCTCTGCCGGTTTTTGAAAAATGATCCTGAGCTGGAGTACGATTACCTTTCCAATGTCACGGCGGTGGACTGCCTCAAGCAGAGGGACGGGCCCCGGTTCGATGTGGTGTATCATCTCTACTCCTTGCGGCACAAGTGGCGGGTCCGCCTGAAGACCAGGGTCGAGGAAGGGACGCCTGTCCCAAGCATCACGCCCGTCTGGGAGGGGGCCAACTGGTACGAGCGGGAGGTCTACGACCTCTTCGGCATCCCCTTCGAGGGGCATCCGGATTTCAGGAGGATCATCCTCCCAGAGGATTTCGAGGGGCATCCCTTGCGGAAGGACTACCCGGTCCAGGCATCCCCGCCCTGGTGGGAGGAGGAGGCGCATGGCCGAGCGTAAGACAATGCTTGTCAACATGGGGCCTCAACACCCCAGCACCCACGGGGTCTTGCGCCTGCTCCTAGAGCTGGATGGGGAGGTGGTGGTCCGCTGCACCCCCCACATCGGTTACCTCCACACGGGCGTGGAAAAGGAATGCGAAGCCAAGCGGTACCTCCAGGTGATCCCGATGACCGACCGCCTGGACTACTTGGCCCCCCTCTCGAACAACCTCGTCTACTGCTTGGCCGTGGAGAAGCTCCTGGGGGTCGAGGTGCCCGAACGGGCCCAGGTCATCCGGGTGATGCTGGCCGAGCTTTCCCGGATCGGGAGCCACCTGGTCTGGCTGGGGACCCATGCCATGGACCTGGGGGCCATGAGTGTCTTCCTCTACTGCTTCAGGGAACGGGAGCAGATCTTGGACCTCTTCGAGGCCGTCTCGGGGCAGCGAATGATGACCACCTATTTCCGGATCGGTGGACTCATGGCGGATCTTCCCCCTGGCTTCGAGGAAAAGGTCTTCGCCTTCATTAAACAGTTCCCGAAGCGGGTGGACGAGTACGAAGACCTCCTTACCCGGAACCGGATCTTCATCGAGCGGACCAAGGGGATAGGGGTCATCAAGCGGGAGGACGCCATCAACCTAGGGGTGAGCGGCCCGACCTTAAGGGCCTGCGGCGTCCCCTGGGACATCCGGAAGGCGACCCCTTACTCGAGCTATGAGAGGTTCGACTTCCAAATCGCCCTCGGTCGGAACGGGGATGTCTATGACCGGTACCTGTGCCGGCTGTTCGAGATGCGGCAATCGGTTGAGATCGTCAAGCAGAGCTTGGACCGATTGCCTTCGGGTCCCGTGATGGTGGACGATCCAAAGCTGACCCCTCCCCCGAAGGCCCTGGTGAAGACCAGCATGGAGGCCCTGATCCATCACTTCAAGTACTGGTCCGAAGGGTTCGCACCCCCTGCGGGGGAGGTCTACGTGAGCGTCGAGTCGCCGAAGGGGGAGTATGGCGTCTACGTGGTGAGCGACGGCTCGCCGAAGCCGTACCGGGTCTACTTCAGAGCC
The DNA here is from genome assembly GCA_016199025.1 of Candidatus Methylomirabilota bacterium. Lineage (GTDB taxonomy): Bacteria > Methylomirabilota > Methylomirabilia > Methylomirabilales > JACQHM01 > JACQHM01. The sequence continues at coordinate 1,576 of JACQHM010000086.1, forward strand.
CCTTCTTTCGCGAACCTCCAGGCCCTTCCCAGGATGGTAGAGGGTGGGTTGGTCGCCGACCTGGTTGCGGTCATCGGTTCCATCGATATCGTGCTGGGCGAGATCGACCGCTAATAAAAACAGGGTTTAGGGTTTGGGGGTTAGGGGTTAGTCGAGACCGCTTGTCTAAACCCTATACCCTACACCCCAAACCCTTTGGTTTATTCTAAAGATGCTATCAGAGACCACAAAGGCTAAGATCGAGACGATTGCGGAGCGGTATCCGGCGGAGCGGAGGCGTTCGGCCCTGATCCCCGCTATGCTCCTCGTGCAGGAGGAGCAGGGGTACCTCTCCCCCGAGATGGTGGTGGAGCTGGCCGACCTTTTTCACCTCCACCCCACCCAGGTGATGGAGGTGGCAAGTTTCTACGACCTCCTGCACTTGAAACCAGCCGGTCGGTACAGGATCCTGGTGTGTCACAACCTGAGCTGCTCCCTCCTGGGGGCTGAGGATCTCATTGCTCACTTCGAACGACGATTAGGAATCAGGGCTGGGGAGACCACCCCCGACAACCTCTTCACCTTGATACGGGCTGAGTGCCTGGCCTCCTGCGGGACGGCCCCTGTCCTCCAGGTGAACGGGGCTTGCTACGAGAACATGACCGGTAAGAAGGTCGATCAGCTCCTGGATCACCTCCAGAACATGGGGGGGGTGGAGTACAAGGAGGGCGAGGGGTGGACCCCCGCGGAGGTGCCCTCTGAGAAGATCCTGACGAAGCATATGGACCTTCCCGGCTACACCGGGAGCCTGGAGGGCTACAGGAGACAAGGGGGTTATCAGGCCCTCCAGAAGGCCCTTAAAGACTATAAGCCGGACGAGGTCATCGAGATCGTCAAGCGATCAGGCCTTCGAGGAAGGGGAGGAGCAGGCTTCCCGGCCGGCGTGAAATGGGGCTTCGTTCCCAAGGACTCTTCGAAGCCAAAGTACCTCGTTTGCAACGCCGACGAGAGCGAACCCGGCACCTTCAAGGACCGGATGCTGATCGAGAAGGACCCTCACCAGCTCATCGAAGGGATCATCATCTCGGCTTACGCCGTCATGGCACAGACGGCGTACATCTACATCCGGGGGGAGTTCGCCTACGGCTTTAAAGTCCTGGAGCGGGCCCTCAAGGAGGCCTCTAACGCCGGGTTCCTCGGAAAGAACATCCTCGGGAGCGGCTTCGACCTCGACATCCACCTCCACCGGGGTGCAGGGGCCTATATCTGTGGCGAAGAGACGGGCCTCCTCCAATCCCTGGAAGGGGACAGGGGGGAGCCCCGCCTCCGGCCCCCTTTCCCGGCGACCCATGGCCTCTACGGCTGTCCAACGGTGGTGAACAACGTGGAGACCCTGGCGAATGTCCCTCATATCATCCTCAGGGGGGCCGAGTGGTACGCCTCCATCGGGACCGGGCGGAGCAAGGGGACCCGGGTCTTCTCGGTGAGCGGCCACGTCAGGAGGCCCGGGAACTACGAACTTCCCATTAACATCTCCATAAGGGAGTTAATCGAGGTGGCAGGAGGGATCCGGGAGGGGAGGCGCTTGAAGGCGGTGATCCCCGGTGGGTCTTCTGCCCCCTGCTTGACCGACGAGCACTTGGACGTCCGGATGGACTTCGAGTCGCTGGCCGCCGCGGGCTCGATGGGCGGCTCCGGCGCTGTCATCGTCATGGACGACTCGACCTGCATGGTCCGGGTCGCCGAGGTGGTGGCCCGCTTCTACCGCCACGAGTCCTGCGGCCAGTGCACCCAGTGCCGGGAGGGGACGGCCTGGCTTCACAAGATCCTCAAGCGGTGGGAGGAGGGGAAGGGCTTCAAGGACGAGATCGACGTGATGTTGGACATCTGCGACAACATGAAGGGGGAAACGATCTGTGTCTTAAGCGATGCGTGTGCCATGCCGGTGGAAAGCTACATCAGGTGCTTTCGGGACGAGTTCGAGGAGCACGTCCGGCAGAGAGGATGTCCATTCCGACAATAAAACTGTTCAACGTTCAACATAGAAAACTGTTCGACTGAGTAGCGTTGGAGGTCTTGTGGTGGCGACGGTGACGTTGACGATCGACGGTAAGCTGGTGACGGTGGAGCAGGGGATCAACTTGATCGAGGCCGCCCGAACCCTTGGGATCGAGATCCCTCACTACTGCTATCATCCTGGGCTCCCCGTGGTAGGCCAGTGTCGGATGTGCCAGGTGGAGGTGGAAAAATCCCCGAAGTTGAGCGTCGCCTGCTCGACGCCGGCCTCGCCAGGGATGGTGGTTCATACCAATTCCCCTCAGGTGGTAAAGGCCAGGAAGGCGGTGCTGGAGTTTTACCTTCTGAATCATCCCCTGGACTGCCCCATCTGCGACAAGGGGGGCGAGTGCCCCCTCCAGGATTACACCGTGACCTATGGCCCGGGGGAGAGCCGGTATCGCGAGGAGAAGGTGAAGAGGGTCAAGGCCCTCCCCATCGGTCCAACCGTCATCTTCGACGCCGAACGTTGTATCCTCTGCACCCGGTGCGTCCGCTTCGTCCAGGACATTGTCAAGTCGGGAGAGCTTGGGGTGTTTCATCGGGGAGATAAGGCCGAGATCGGCCTCTTCCCCGGGAAGGAACTGGATAACCTCTACTCCTTAAACGTCGTGGACCTCTGCCCCGTGGGGGCTCTGACCAGCCGTGACTACCGGTTCCGGGCGAGGCCCTGGGACCTCTTCAGGCAGGTGGAGAGCCTCTGCCCCGGATGTAGCTTCGGCTGCAACATCATCCTGGACGTTCGGCATTGGGATGAGGGGGAACAGATCGTCCGGATCCGTCCCAGGGTGAACATGGAGGTCAACACCTATTGGATGTGCGACATTGGCCGGTTCACCTTCCATCCCCTTTACGAGAAGGAGAGGCTGGACGGTCCATGGATCAGGAAGGATAGGGCTTGTGTTCCGACCTCCTGGGAGGAAGCCATCGCGCTCCTAGCCTCCTCCCTGGGAAGGCTCATTGCCGATCACGGTCCTGGATCGGTGGGGGCTGTTGTCTCTGCCCGCTTGACGAACGAGGAGTTGTACCTGCTGCAGAAGTTCTTCAGGAGACTTCCGACCGAGCACCTTGATCACCGGGTCCGGGAGGTCCAGGGAGAAGGCCGAGACTTTCAGGAGGATCATCTCCTCCTCAGGGCGGACCGGACACCGAATACAAAGGGGGCTAGGGACATGGGAGTCCTGCCTGGCTCGGGAGGTTTGGATACGATGGGGATGATCGAGGCGGCTAGATCCGGTCGGCTCAAGGCCCTGTTCGTGTTCGGTGAGGACCTGGCCACCGAACTCCCTCAAGCCTTGAACGTCCAGGAGGCCCTCTCCAAGCTGGACCTCCTCGTGGTCCAGGCCATGTCCCTGACCGAGATGGCCTCCCTGGCCCATTTTATCCTCCCGGCGTTAGCGTTCGCCGAGCAGGATGGGACGTACACCAATTGGAAGGGCCGGCTGCAGCGCTTGAACAAGGCCGTGGATCCTCCGGGGAAGATCCTCTCCATTGGGGAACTTTTGGAAAAGGTGGCTGCCCATCTGGGACCCTCGTTTCCCTTCCTCTCCCTAGAGGAGATCTGGCAAGAGATCGCCGGGTCATGTCCGGGGTATGAAGGGATCACCTGGGAGGCCATCCCGCCCCAAGGCATCCAACTTCCAGTAGAAATGGCAACGATGGAGGCTAGACACCAGACGCCAGCCGCCAGCTAAAACGTTTCTGGGGTCTAGGGTTTGGGGTCTAGGGTCTGGGGAATGGTGGAATTTGTCATCATCATGCTGGTGAAGATCGGGGTGGTGTTCGTCGGCCTGCTGTTAACCGTCGCCTATCTCACCTGGCTGGAGCGCAAGATCCTCGCCGACATCCAGGTCAGGATCGGCCCGTACCGGGTCGGGCCCTACGGGCTGCTTCAACCCATCGCCGATGTGATCAAGCTCCTCTTCAAAGAGGACATCATCCCGGCCAACGCCGACCGGGCTATTTATATCCTTGCCCCCTCTATCGCCCTCATCCCTGCCTTGATCTCCTTCGCGGTGATCCCCTTTGGACCCCAGGTTCAACTCTTCGGCCGGACCATCGACCTCTATATCACCGATATCAACGTCGGACTCCTCTACATCTTTGCGGTCTCGTCCCTGGGAGTCTACGGGATCGTCCTGGCGGGCTGGTCCTCCA
>JACQHM010000081.1 GCA_016199025.1 Candidatus Methylomirabilota bacterium
CGTTGAAGGGGCCCGTGGATTGGGGCTCCTCGGGATGAAGGAGCGGGCGGCCCTCCTGGAAGGGACCCTCACCATCCATTCAGAGCCGGGGAAAGGCACGCGGGTCACCGTGGAGGTCCCCGTGGCGTAGGACCCATGACCTCCTAACGTAGGGGAGCCCCTCTGCCGGCTCCCGACACAGGCGGCCTTGAGAGGGCCGCCCCTACCAAGAATGCGATGAAGATCAGGGTTCTCATCGCCGACGACCATGCCCTCTTCCGGGAGGGGATCAGGGCCCTCCTCTCTGGCTACGACGATCTGGAGGTGGTGGGGGAGGCGGCTGATGGGAGGGAGGCCATCGAGCAGGTCAAGGAGCGTCGCCCCGACATCGTTCTGATGGACATCGCCATGCCGGGGTTGGGAGGCCTGGAGGCGACCCTGGAACTCAAAAAGCTCCTCCCCGGGGTGAAGATCCTGATCCTCACCCAGTACGATAACCGGGAATATCTCTATCGCTTCCTCAAGGCTGGGGCCTCGGGCTACGTCTTGAAGCGGGCGGCGGGAACTGAATTGGTGGCCGCCATCAGGGCCGTGCACCAGGGGGGGACCTTCCTCCACCCGGAGGTGGCCCCCGCCGTCGTCGAGGGGTATCTCGGAGGGATCAAGCCTTCCGAGCAAGAGGATCCCTACGAGACCTTGACCGACCGAGAGAAACAGGTGTTGAAGCTGGTTGCGGAAGGGAGGACGAACAAGGAGATCGCCGGGATCCTGGGGATCAGCGTGAAGACCGCCATGGGCCACCGGGCGAACCTGATGGAGAAGCTCGGCATCCACAATAGGGCCGGGCTGGTCAAGTTCGCCCTGCAACGAGGGATCATCGCGTGAGCGCGTGAGGTGAGAGAAACCTTGACACGAGCGGGGTATTTCTCCGATCATCACATGCACCAGTGTATCCGCTTGATGGACCTTTCCCGATAGACTACGTACAACCCTCCATAAAATGTATCCAGGAGGAGCGCCATCTTGGCGCGATCTGGTCGCGGCTGGAAGCCGCTCCTACAGGGGAACATGGGTACTTTATTACGTGGATCGGTACGAAGGAATCACCTATGGCCTTACAGTGGATCATGCCGTTATTCACGAGTTTAAAGGCAAAGTTCATCACCGCAACGGTTCTCATCCTCACTGCCGCTATCGGCGTCTCCTCTTGGAGGACCCTGAAGATGCAGCGGGACCAGCTGATTGCCGCCACCGAGGAGAAGGTGGTGATGCTCACGAATACCATCGAAAAGAGTATCACCACCGCCATGCAGGAGGGCCGGAGCAAGGATGTTCAGGCCATCGTCCAGGAAGTGGGAAAGCATCCAGATATCGAGAGGTTATGGATCTTCGATCGCGAGGGAAGGATCAGGATCTCTTCTGAACCGGAAGAGCGAGGAAAGAGGGTCACCCCACCCCAACTTGAGCGTTATAGGGGCTATCTTGAGAAAAATCTGAGACTGTTCAATGGACGTTGCAAGGATGATTACGCGGTAAAAAAAAGGACTTGCCACACCTCTCGGGGCGTGCTAAGCACGCCCCAAACGGTAAGGAAGGAGGTGGACAAGTCCGATGACCACGATAACGCATCAGGAGTTCGAGGTCAAGGAAGTCGTGTACGATCCCGAGGAACAGCCGTGCCCCGATTGCGGGGGGCCAGGTCGGCGCCGGATGCGGGTGACCGGAGGCCGGCAGTTGCAGGAGCTTCACTTGGACCATCCCCTGTTTCTGGTGGTCACCCTCGGCGTGTACGCATGTCCGAACCTGGCCTGTCCCCGGAAGGCTTTCCGGGCCCGCGTGCCCTTTGCCAGCAAGGGAGCCCACTATACGGATCGGGCCAAGGCCAAGAGCGTGGCGGCGGTGATCCGGGACCAGATGCCGCTGACCAAGGTGCCCGAGCGGATGGAAGACGATTTTCACTTCCGGCCTGGCAAGACCACCATCCGGGGCTGGGTGCAGCAGGCGGGGGAGGCCCTCGATTGGGCGCATGCGTACGAGCCCTGGGTGAAGCGGACCTTCTCGGGGGTGCTGTGTCTGGATGAAGGCTCCGATGCCGAGTTTGTCGTCCTGGTGGCCACCGACCCCCTGAATGGCACGACCGTGGGCGTGGCGGTGGAGGAGCGGCCCCCCGAGCAGACCAAGACGACGGCGACCGGCGAGCAGATGGATCGGTTTCTGGCGTACCTCAAACACCTGGGCATCGACGTGCGCGTCACCATCCGGGATGGGTCGCCCCTCTACCCGGAGCGCGTGGCCCAGGCCTTTCCGGCGACGGAGCAAGAGCTGTGCACCTTCCATCTGAAGCAAGACGTCGTGAAGGAGCTGCTGGCGGCCGTGCGAGCCTACCGCAAGAGCTTGCCTGATCCTCCGAAACGGCCCAAGGGCCGCCCCCGGGCCGAGGCCCCGCCCCCACCCCCGGATCCCCAAAAGGAGATCTGGAAGGCCCGGGGCTTGTTCGTGATGAACCCGCAGACCCTCAAGGAGCGCGAGGAGCAGGCCCAAGCCGCCGGGCGCCCGTCGCCCACCGCCCTCCTGGCCCGCTTGGAGCAGGAGCATCCGCCGCTGCAGACGATCCACTCCTTTGCCGACGAGGTCTATGCCCTCTTTACGCAACCGACCCCAGAGGACGCCGTGGAACGGGCGGCGGCGTTGCGCGCCAACCCCGCCTTCCAGGGGAACCCGCACCTGCACAAGGCCCTGGGCCATCTGTCGGAGGAGGCTGTCCGGCACGCGACGCTCTTTTTGCGCGACGAGAACCTCCCGGCCACCAATAACGATGCCGAGCGGGCGGGCCGGCGCTTCCGCAAGCGGCAGAAGGCCCATTACCGGCTGCGCGCCAAAGAGCTGTTGCGGGCCGTGCTGCAACAAGAGCTCCTGGCCCAGAAGATCCGGTGGGAGCGAAGTGGCCGGCCCGTGCAACGCTTGCAACCGAAGGAGGGGCGGCAACCGGCCCAGTCCAAGGC
>JACQHM010000079.1 GCA_016199025.1 Candidatus Methylomirabilota bacterium
AAGCCCACCATCACTTCTCAAAGCTTCTTCCAAAAGTAGGCGATGATCCCGCCCATCAGGCACCACTGGACACTCCCCGCCACGAAGATCGCCAGGGCGTGCATGAGGAAGGAGCCCATCGCCTGCCCGTCGTGGGGCACGGCCGCGGGGTTGCTTCTAGGCTTCAGCCTCGATCCAGGCCGCTTCTTCGCAGGTAGCGAAGCTCCTCGACGATGCCAAGCTTCCTCCCCCACCGGAGGAGGTACGCTTCTTCCAACCGGCCTTTTTGAGTCTCGAAGACCGAGAGGGCATCCTCAAAGTCTCGAGGCCGACCGACTTTGAGTTTCTGGAGGATCAGGTCCTCGGGGGCGACGAACCAAAGGCGCCGCCGATGCCAAGCCTTCACTCGCCTTCGTCTGAGGGCTTCCCGATCGTGTTCATCAGCAGGGGTGAGAAGATCGATCCGAAGGTCGCCATGGATCAAACGGAGCTGGGTCTCTCGGGCCATTGGATTCCACTCGGCCCATTCGCGATCGATCCTAAACCGATGATGCTTGGCTTGCTCGCTCAACCTGCGTAAACCTTCCAGGTCAGTCAGCACAGCGAAGTCAACGTCCAGTGTCGTCCGGGGCCGGCCCCAGAGGCCCACGGCGACCCCGCCGATGATCATGTACCGAAACCGCGCGCCTCGGAGCAGGTCCACGGTCGCCAGCACCGATCGCCGAAGATCAGCCGAGGAGGGCTGGCTCACGTCAGCTCCTTGTCCTTCTCACCCACTGCTGATCCAATGCAGCGAACCGTCGGAGCTGGCGGTCCACCGCTAGGCGGTCGAGACGCTTTCTTTTCGAGCCTTGCCGCGCCCGCTTCTTAAGCTGGGCCAACCCTTCGGCCATCAGCATCATGGCGAGGTCGAGCTGCCTTGTGGCGCTCGCCTTCACGTCGATCGTCCCCTTCTGCTCCCCACGGACCATCTCGAGGTGTCGGAGCCACAGGGGAGGTCGTCTCCTCCGTTCTACATCCATTTTCACCAACTCCCTACGGGCGATGCCTCCTCCCGAGACGCTTCAAGGTCGTGAGGTTCCGGCGGTCGTTCTTGACCGGATCGGGCTCCTTGGGGGTCTCCAGGATCATGGGGAGCCCCTTCATCCGATCGTCCTGCATGATGAGGCGGAAGGCCTGGAGGCCGAGGAAGCCTTTTCCGATATGCTCGTGGCGATCCACCCGGCTCCCGAGGGGCTTCTTGGAGTCGTTGAGATGAAGGACCTTGAGATGTTGGAAGCCGACGATCTGGTCGAACGATTCCATCGCCCGCTCGTAGCCCTTTTCGGTCCTTAAGTCGTAGCCGGCGGCGAAGAGGTGGCAGGTGTCAAGGCAGACACCGAGCCGCTCGTTTCGTTGGACCAGTTCGAACAGTCTGGCCAGGTGCTCAAAGCGGTAGCCTAAGACCGTCCCCTGCCCGGCCGTCGCCTCCAAGATGATCTGGACCCGAAGGTCCCTGGCGTCCTCCAAGACCTGGTCGAGCCCCCCGGCGATCCGTTTCAAGCCTTCCTCTTCTCCAGCGCCTTTATGAGCGCCAGGATGTAGGATCAGGCCCGGGATGCCGAGGGCGGCACACCGACGAAGCTCGTCGGCGCAAGCCTCGATGGATCGCCTCCACAAAGCCTGATCGCGGGCCCCCAGATTGATCAGGTAGCTCGAGTGGGCGACGATGGCGGCGATCCGGGAGGCTCTGCAATTGTTTTGAAAAGCTTCCGTCTCTTCTGAGGTGATGGGCCTCGCCCTCCACTGGCTGCTCGATTTCACAAAGATCTGAAGGCTCGTACAGCCCGTTTCCCTTCCCCGGAGAGGGGCCCGGTCGAAACCTCCTTCGATGGACTGATGGGCACCGAGGAGCATCTTCCCTCCAAAGCCTATGGGCTCCAAGACCGGCTGAACCGCTCCTCCAGGACCCGCCGGAAGCGGGGCTCATAGATCAGTTCGAAGGCCAACTCCTTTCCCGGGAAGAGCTTCAAGGCCAGCTCTCGGACACCAGACACCAGGTCCAGGGCCTCGTCCACAGAGACGTTCGTCTGACCGATGACATTTAAGGTGAGATCGACGACTAGTTTGAGATGCCGAAGCTTCCTGTTCTCCTCACGAAGCTCTTCTTCGAAAGACATCGGGTTCCCCCTGTTGAAACATGGTTGGCATGACAATCGCCTCCAAGGACCTCCACCTTACCAAAAACCTCTTTTCCCTTCAAGGACGAAGGGAAACAGTTTAACCTTGTCAAGGGAAGGCTGCTTCGGTATAAAGGATATCGCGGGACGGCTCACGCCGGAGGCCTCCCCTGTGATCGTCGAAGGGGAGGGGACCGATGTCACGATCATGAGGTCTGATGGAGGAGGGTTTCACCATGGAATCAGCAAAAGGGATCTGGCTCGCCTTGCTCTCTGTAAGCCTCATGCTGGAAGGCTGCACGCTGCTCGTCGCAGGGGCAGCAGGGGGCACCGGGGCAGGCACAGTCGCCTATATCAAAGGGGAGCTCAAGGCCACCTATGCGGCTCCCCTTAACAGGACCTGGGAGGCCTCCCTGGACGCCCTGAAGGCCCTCGACATCCAGGTCTCCCGGGCTGAGAAGGATGCGGCCGGGGGGACCATCGAGGCGAGGAGGGCAGACGGGACCTCGGTCAAGCTGTCGGTCGAGCCCGCGGGGCCCGACACGACCACGGTAAAGGTCCGGATCGGCACCTTTGGCGACCAGGAGGCTTCCCAGGCCATCCACCGCCAGATCGCCGCCCACTTAGGGGCGAAGTAGGGAGTCCACCGGCCCTCGATCACGCCTTCACCTCGGGAGGGGATAGGTCTTTCACCTTGAGAGACATCCCCTGGTGGGGGGGGATCTCGATCCCTTCCCGGTCAAAGGCGACCTTGATCCGTTTTCGAAGCTCCCTGGCCACCTCCCACTGCTTTTGGGGGAGGGTCTTCGCCACCATCCTGATCCGCATCTCAGACTCGCCAAAGGCCTCAACCCCGAGGACCTGCGGGGCCTCCAAAAGGATCTTGCCGAAAGTCCCATCCTCCTGAAGCTCCTTCCCCACCCGGTTGAGGAGCTCGACAACCCGGTTGATGTCCTCAATCAGGCTCTGAGCGCCAAAGCCGATGGCCAGGCCCGCCATCCCTGCGCCGGCGATGATGGGGGTGATGTCCAGGCCGAGCTCTTTCAAGGCCATCATGATAGCGATGACCAGGATGATAGCGGTCCCGACGGTCTTGACGATGCCAGCCAGGGTCTTCGCCCGCTTCTCCAGCTCGTTTCCGAAGGGGGCCTTCTCACGCTCGACGAACTTCACCACCTTGTCGGCGATGATCCTTAGGAGCCGGATCAAGAGGAGGGAGCCCAGGGCGATGACAGCGACCTTCAGGCCGCTCGTTCGGAGCACTTTCACCACCTCTTCGAAGCCTTGGGATGGCATCTCTTCCCCCTCATGTCAGGGTGAGAGGGATTGAAGGGTTTCCCACAACATGCCGATGTATCGCCCCATGAAAGAGAGGGCGGCGAGGGAAAGGATGCCGACGATGATCCACAGGAGCTTCCGTCGCCTCGCCTCCCACCGGATCCGGCGGTGGGCGGCCTCACGCCGTCGCTCCTCATCCTGAAGCTTCCAGAGCTCACCAGGTGGAATGGGCATCCCCTTTCCTCCTTACACAGTAACAGCCACAGGTCAGACCTCTGGGCTACCACCCTATGCGACCTTTGGCGTGAGGCCCACGAAGCGTTAAAAGCTGTTCCAGAAAGCGCTCCACCTCCTCCGGTCCATCCAAGACATAGCGGGCCTTCCCTGTATCATGCCGCAACCCGACGAAGATCGCAAGCCCCTCCTCACCTACAGCGGCAAAGGCCACCTCGTCTGTTTCGTCATCACCTACATAAAAGACCAACGGATATGCTCCTTTGATCTTGCTCCTCTCCATGAGGAGCCGGACGGCCGAGCCCTTGTCCCAGGCGACGGGCGGCCGGATCTCCAGAACCAGCTTCCCCTCGGTCCTCCACAAGTGCCCAGAGGCGAGGAAGGGAGCCAAGACTTCCTCGGCCCTGGCCTTCGCCTTGGCCCGCAAGTCTTCGGGAAGGGGACGGACGTGGAAGCTCAACGTCAGTCCCTTGTCCTCCAGGATCGCTCCAGGAAAGTCCGTGGCGATCTCGGTGAGGCGTCGCTTCGCCTCCACCAAGAAGGGTCTGGCAGCCTCCGCCTCAGGATGGACAAAGCAAAGCCCTGGTCCTTCTATCTCCAATCCATGGTTCCCGGCATAGAAGATCCCGTCCAGGCCCACCCTGTCCTTCACATCCGCGAGGGCCCGACCGCTGATCACACCGATCTGGAGTGAGGGGCAGGAGAGAAGCTGGGTCAAAAGTTCTTTGGTGGATGCTGGAAGGGACGCCCCCTCAGGCCGCTCGACGATAAGGGCTAACGTGCCATCGAAGTCGAAAAGGGCGAGGAGGGAAGGGGCCGAGACGAAACGGAGGGCAACCTCCTCCCAGGCTGTAAATAAAGATCGCATCTTCTCGCTCTAGCAGCGGGCGTGATGAATCACGCCCCTACCAACCTCCGGCGGGCGCGATGAATCGCGCCCCTACCCGCTATATGCCACTGGCTACGGGCTATTTTTAGCCCCGCTTCAGAGAGACCATCTCGTTCAAGAACGAAGAGGCCCACCAGTAGATGTCATGCTCTCTGATCCACTCCTGGAGCCACCGGTTCCTCCGCTCCCGCTCCTCTTTCGGCATCTCCAGGACCGTCTTGATCGTGTCGGCAAAGACCTCAGTGTCGTAGGGGTTCACCAGGATGGCCTCGTGAAGCTCTCGGGCGACCCCGGTGAACTGGCTCAGGATCAAGATCCCCGGATCCTCTTCGGGCTGGGAGACAATGAACTCTTTGGCCACCAGGTTCATCCCGTCGTGGAGGGCGCTGACCAGGGCCAGGTCGGCGCTCATGTAATAGGCCAGGATCCGGGGATAGCTCACGTGCTCATCTCGGAAGAGGATGGGCCGATACTGCTCGGCACGGTAGCGCCAGTTCACCGTCTCGATCAGATCCAGGACATCGCTCCAGAGACGTTTGTACTCATGGAGGTGAACCCGGCTGGGGGAACCGATGCCGAGATAGACGAAGCGCCCCTGGTACTCATGGTATTTCTCCAGGAACCGGTCAATGGCCTGGATGCGCTCCAGGATCCCCTTGGTGTAATCAACCCGATCGACCCCCACGGCCAAGAACTCTCGCCTCTTTCGAAAGAGTTTCTGGATCTTCCCCAGCTCATCCTTCACCTCAGGTCCCTGGAGATCTCGCTTGATCCCCTGGTAGTCAATGCTGATGGGGAACGGCTTCACAGAGGTCGTATGGTTCTGGTACTGGACCGCCGAGACCTCGTCAATCACCCGCGCCTCCAGCTCCATCCCGACCGTCTTCAAGAAGTTGTCGCAGTGGTACCGGATGTGAAACCCTAACAGATCCGCCGCCAGCAACCCCTCCAGAAGCTCCCGCTTCCAGGGGCAGATCCGGAACGCCTCAGGGTTGGGCCAAGGGATGTGCCAAAAGTGGCCAACCAAGAGATCAGGCCTCGCCTCCTTCAACAACCGGGGGACTAAGGCCAGGTGAAAGTCCTGGACCCAGACGAGGGCGTTCTGATCCTCGATCTCCTCCAGGATCGCCTCAGCGAAGAGCCTGTTGACCTCCACGTATCGTTCCCAATCGGCCCTTCGGAAACTGGGGCGGATATGGACGATGTGACAGAGGGGCCAGAGCATCTCGTTGGAGAACCCGTAGTAGAAGCCGTCCTGCTGGGCCTTCGAGAGGTGGATCCGTCGCAGGGTATAGGAGGGGTTGGCAATCGGGATCTGGACCCGCTCCTCCTCCACCTGGAGATCCCAGTTGGACGCCACCCAAACCCCTCCAACCGCCCGCATGACAGGATCCAGAGCCGTCACCAGGCCGCTGGGCGGCCTGATCTCGGTGATCCCTTCCTCCCCGTAGAGGTGGATGTAAGGCTCCCGGTTGGAGGCCACGACGAGGAGGGTCTCTCGGAGCTTAGTGTGGACAAGATCCTTCAAACCCTCGAAACTGTCCATGATGCACCTCCTTGAAAACCCCAGGATCAGTCCCAGTCAGGATGACCGCCCCCCTGTCTCCTCTTCCTTCCGCTCCTCATAGCGGAGGTGGACGGTCCGCTGCGGGAACGGGATCTCGACCCCCTCCTCCTTAAATCGTCTGAAGATCCGTTTGCGGAGTTCATGCTGCACCAGGTACTGGTCCACGAACTCCTCCACCTGACAGATCAGGGTGAAGTCCAAGGAGGAATCGCCAAAGCCCGGGATGAACCGGACGAAGGGGGGAGGGTCGGCCCGAAGCCCCGGGACCTCGCCGGCAGCCTTCTTGGCCTCCTCGACCAGGATCCGCTCGATCTGCTCTGGGTCAGACTTGTAGCTCACACTGATGGGCACCGAAAGGGCCATCCGTTTCTCGGGGAGGTCGTAGTTGGTAACGATGGCCTGGGCGAGCTTCGAATTCGGGACGATGATCATGTTGTTCGGGAGCATCCTGATCCGGGTGGTCCGCCAGCCGATGTCCACCACATACCCCTCCTGCCCTGAGTCCAGCCTGATGTAGTCGCCGACCCTGACGGGCTTCTCGATCAGAATATGAAGGCCGGCAAAGAGGTTGGAGAGGGTATCCTGAAGGGCAAGGGCGACGGCCAGGCCCCCGACGCCCAGGGCGGTGAGCAGGGGGGTGATTGAAATCCCCAGGTTGTTTAAGAGGATGAAACCGCCCAAGAGGAGGACGATAACCTTCGTCAGCGTCCTGCCTAAGCCGGTCACAGGGACGTCCAGCCGGACCCGATCGGCATAATAGGTGATCAGGCCCGCCAGGAGGTTCGCCACGGCCCAGGAAACGGACAGGATCACCACGGCGCTTAACAGCGTGTGGGCAAGCTTCGTCAGGTTTCCCGGGATCGGGGCGGTTTCAAGGGTCCCATAGAGGCCAGCGGCCAGCGCCCAGAAGAGGCTCGGCCCCTTCGATACCTTGATGATGAGGTCATCCAGATGGGTCTCGGTCCGGGCGGCCCAGCGATGAAGGGCCTTGAAGATCAGGCCCCTCACGAGGAGGAGCGCAGCCGCGATACCGACGCCGATAGAAGCGGCCATGAGGAAACCGATCAATCGCTCTTGGGTCATGGCTTCATCCTCTAGAGATGGGAGATCTCGTCCCCAGGTTTCACCCGCTCCTGGAGACTCCGTTCCAACAGCTCCTTTGCCAAGTCCCTCCCCCCGAGGCCAAAGGCGATGGCCAGGGCCAGGACCACGCCGCCGAAGGCGATAGAGAAGGCGGCCACCACCACCTCCTTGGCGATCCCGAGCTGTGTCAGGACCATGGCCAGGGTCAAGCTCAGGATCCCCCATCGGACGGTGGTGGCCAGAAGGCGTGCCCCGGGGAATTGGGCATTTACGGCGGCAATCAGGGCCGCCTGGGCGAAGAAGTTGGCCAGGAGCCAGCCCGCCAGCAAGACCAGCAGCGCGGCCAGGAGATGGGGGAGGAAACGGAGGATGACGCTCATGAGGTCGGTCGCCGCCGGGAGGTTCAGGATATTGACCCCTGCGAAGGCGAAGAAGAGGAAGACCACCCAGAAGGCGATCAGGTCCAGGACCTGGGATGGGGCTCGCTTGACTCCGCCCCTGACGAGGGCCGAGGTAAGCCCTGCGCGGTCGCTTATGGAGTCGAATCGCACGGCCCTAAGGATCCGCAGCAAGAGGGCCTTGATGGCCCATCCCACCAAGACTCCAATGACCAGGAGGGCGATCAGGAGCAAAAACCTCGGGAGAAACACGCCGATCCCCTTTGCCGTCTCCCGGAAGGCCTCAACGATTACTTCCCGCCACAACTCGCTCATCGCCTACCTCCATCGCCCCACCAGATAGGGCTTCATCGCCTCATATTGCTCGCAGAGGGCTTCGATGCTCTCCTCGACCTCCTCAGCCGTGCTGTCCTTCGTCTCCAGAACGAAGGAAGCCGTCCTCCCAAGATAGAGGGGGGTCAGGGATTTCAGGAGATGCTCCCAGTGGAGAACCCGCTCGTGAGAGGCCAGGGCGAAGTCGTAGATCACCCGCACCCAGAGATCAGGAGGGAACCGGAACTCCTCCAGATCCTTCAAGCCCAAGGGCAGAAGTTCTGAGAGGGTCTCGGTAGGCAGGATAATCTCCCAGACGGGGAGGAGGTCCCGAAGCCCCTGTCGGAGAGCCTTCACCATCCGCTCCACGTTGACCTGGACCGGCTCAAGGCCAACCTCCTGTTGGACGCCAAAGGTTGGGACAGGCTCGCTCCGCCTGACCTGCTGCCATGTGGTCTGGTGCTCCTCCATCAGGGTGAACATGGCCCCCATCACCTGCATGAGCATCGCCGCCAGGTCCGCCCCCGGGTCCTTGGGGTCATGGACTTTAGCCCCCAGATAGGCCTGGCAGACCCGGTACCCCTCGGCGAGGGCGGTGGTCGTCATCCAGATATCAACCCCGAACCGGGCCACATCCGTCTCCCACACGTCCTTGCTGAGATAGTGGCCGGCCAGTTTGCCCGAGAAGCCGAAGTCGCCGCCGATGGGCTGGCGGAGCCTCTTACCGTACAGGGTCCTGGTAAGGGGATAGACGATGCTGTTGGTGATGGTCCCGTCGTACTTGTGGCGGCGGTAGAGGGGGGCCACGTAGTCGAAGCTTCCCTCGTAGACGGGCCTAATCAGCCTCTCCACCCACTCAGGCGTGATGGACCGAAGGTCCGCATCAAAGACGGCGCACGCCGACACCTGAAGCTCCTCGGCGATCTTGAAGATGGTCCTGAAGGCGCTCCCCTTACCGGGGATCCCCTGATAGGGGGTGACGATCTTCTCGATGGGGGGAGACGCTGGGGCGATGAAGCTGTCGGCAGGGTTTTCCTGAAGGACCTGTTCGACCACCTGCGGGGTCCCATCCTGAGATCCGCCATCGGAGTTCACGATCACCGAACGGGCCTGGGGGAAGTACTTGGCCAGCCCTGCCGAGACCATCTGGACCACCTGCCCGATGGTCTTGGCATTGTTGTAGCTCGGGATGCCGACCAGGATGTCGGCCTTCTGGATCCGCTTCACCGCCTCCTCGGCGGCCTCGCTCAAGATGACCTGAGCCTTCCCACCCGTCATGCATCCCCCCCGCGTTCAAAGAGCCTAAGGATGGCCGCGGTCCACCCTTCCGGCCCCACCCCTTGAGCGTAGATGAGCTTTGAGAGGTTGATGTCAGGATCGTACCCCCCCTCTTCCTTTTGGACGAGGATGGGGAGGTCCACCGCCTCCAGCATCGGCCG
>JACQHM010000078.1 GCA_016199025.1 Candidatus Methylomirabilota bacterium
CCTTGGCGAAGATCCATTCGCATGAAGCCGGTCCCCCGATGATCCAAAAGGGGTTTAGGGGTTAGGGTGTAGGGTTTAACCCTGAACCCTATACCCGGAACCCGACACCCTCCACCCTGAGCTTTTGGATCTGGTCGATGAACTCCGATGCGGCGTTCTCCAGCTCGAGGGTAAAGGTCCGGACCTTTCCCAAGAAGGCGTTATAGGCGATGACCGCCGGGATGGCCACGAAGAGGCCGGCGGCGGTGGCGACCAGCGCTTCGGCGATTCCTGCGGAAACGGTCCCCAAGCCCCCGGAACCGGTCTCGGCCATGGCCTGGAAAGCCTTGATGATCCCCAAGACGGTGCCGAAGAGGCCGACGAAGGGACTCACGTTCCCCAAGGTGGCTAAGACGCCCAGGTACCGCTCGAGGCGGGCCACCTCTTTCCCCGCCGCCCGCTCCATCGCCCCCTTGGACACCTCTGTCACCCGATCCAGGGAGGGACCATAGGGCTTCTGGTCGAGGGCCTCTCGGAGTTCTCTCAGGCCCGCCAGGAGGACAACGGCCACGGGGCTTCCCTGGCTCATCTCGCAGAGCGAGGCGGCTTCGTGGAGCTTCCCCGCCTTGATATACATCAAGGCTTGAGCGGCGAGGTTTCTGGAAGACCGTTTCGCTTGGTGGAAGGTGTACAGGCGCTCGGCGATAACGGCGAAGGAGAAGATGGAGAACAGGAGGAGGACGAGGAGGCTCACACTCCCTCCCCACGCCAGTTGGATCAGATTCCCCTCCAGCATCATGTTCCGCAGCATCGCCGGGTGATCGTCGATCTTCAAGCGGGGAAGTTCGAAGAAGGAAGGGAAGGAAAGAAGTGCTTGGACCGTCTCATCCAGGAGTACCTGAGCTTCTGCGAAGGCCGCGAGAGAGGGAAGCCCTGATCTCCCCGCCGGTCTCTTTGCCCTGCCATCGTTTCGTCAAGTCTGTGTGAAGACCGGCCTGATCGAGGATCCTCCCGACCATCTGATTGATAAGCTCCTCCACCGTCCCCGGTTTTTGGTAGAAGGCGGGAACAGGAGGAACAACCTTGACACCGAGCCTGGCCAGCTTCAGCATGTTCTCCAGGTGGATGGCGCTTAAGGGGCTCTCCCTGACCACCAAGACGAGCCGTTTCCCTTCTTTCAAGATGACATCCGCCGCCCGGCTGACGAGGTTTGAGGCGTATCCGGAGGCGATGCCAGCCAAGGTCTTCATGGAGCAGGGGACGACCAGCATCGCCTCGACGGAAGGGGAGACATAGGAGCCGCTGGCCAAGGGCCCGTGGAGGGCGTGATCGTCGTGGGAGAAGGAGGCGAGGGCGGATAACTCTTCCACCTTCACCCCCGTCTCCTCCAGAAGGGTTTCCTCGGCCCCTTCCGAGACGATGAGGTGGACTGTACAGCCCAGCGTCATCAGGGCCTCCAAGGTTCGAAGGCCCAGGATGGCCCCGCTGGCCCCGGTGATGGCCAGGATATATTCGCCCTGTTCCACCTTCACCCTTCAGGTCTCCAACGGCCCCCCTCCAGGCGGCTCTTGGGGTAAAGATCGGAGAGCCTCCCGGAGACGTTCGTCGGCCAGCCTCGATTGCTCCAAAATCCTGGCCAGCAACCTCCGCTTAGGGCCATCCAGCTCCTTGTACTTCTCGTGGATCTGCTCCAGCTCGGCGAAGAGCTCGTCGGGGCGGGTCTCCCCAGAGCTGGCGTAACGATCCAGGGCTCGTTGCCGCTCGCTCATGAAGCTAGCCAGGGCTTCGAACTCCTCCCGGACCTGGGGTTCGGCCAGGGCCTCCAGGATCTTCTGTTGCTCCTTTAAGTGCCGGCCGAAGAGATCCATCCGCTCCTCGATGTCCTTGAAGATGAGCTCCACCATCCCCTGCTGTTCCTCCAGGTACTGGAGGAGCGGCTTGGGCTTCTCCTCCAGATACCGGGCGGCCCTCTCCAGGATCCGGCGCTGTTCGGCCAGGTAGCGCCCGAAGGGCGAGAACTGATCGTCCAGCTCGGCATTCAGGTGGGTCACCACCCGCTCCAGGTTCTGTTCCTGGTTCTGAAGGTACTGGCGGAAGGGTTTGATCCTCGCTTCGAGGTTTCTCATCGCCTGCTCGATGCCCCGCCGCTGTTCAGTGAGGGAACGCTGGAACGGGACGAGCCGCTCCTCCAGGGAGCGCTTGGCTTCCTCCAGGAGCCGCTGCTGGGCCTCGAACTCGCGGGCGATCCTTTCCAGAGCCGGGGAGGAGGACCACGAAAGCATGGCAACCTCCTTCTTCTTCGGGACAAACGCTCCTTCCTCTTGAGGAGGTTTCTCCGCATCCTTCCTCATGGCCTCAGGGCCCTCCTCGATCTTTGCCATCCAACGGGAGAAAAGAGAAGGCACTTCACCACCCTCCACAAAACGGGAGACGAAGAATTTCCCCAAGCCTCATGCCCCCTCCTCCGGCGTGCATCCTGGGTCAGGTCGCTTGGGGCTGGCAGAGGAGCCAGTTCCGGCGGTAAAATCGCATAAAAGCGGGGAAGTGTCAACAAAAAATTCGGCGGAGGGGATCGACACCGAACTTCAGGAGGAGCGTTCGGAGCTTCCCCAGGGGCAGGCCCACCACGTTGCTGTAGTCTCCGTGGATGGCCTCGATGAACAAGGCCCCCCGGCCCTGGATGGCGTATCCCCCTGCCTTATCGAAGGGTTCCCCCGTTTGAAGGTACGCCTCGACCTCTTCGTCGGAGAAGGCGCGCATCTTGACCCAGGTGACCTCAACGGCGGCCTCCTCCTTGAGACTCCCCGCCTCTACGACGGCCACCCCGGTCATGACCCGGTGGAGCTTCCCCCTCAAGGATCGTAAGAAACGCCCCGCCTCTTCCCGATCCCGGGGCTTCCCCAGGACCAGGTCTTCCACGGCCACCAGGGTGTCCGCACCAATCACCAGGCCCTCCTTGAATCTTCTGGCGACGTCCCTGGCCTTCACCCGGGCGAGGGAGAGGGCGCGGAGCTCTGGATCTACGGGGAACTCCCCTTCCTCCCCGTGACCGCTGGGAATGACCTGAAACGGGAGGCCGATCTTCTGGAGAAGCTCCGCCCTCCTTGGGGAAGCAGACGCCAAAATGATCAAGGGTGCAGGGTGCGAGGGACAGGTTTCAGCGTTCATCTTAGAGCTTTTTGTAGATCAGGAGAGCAAGGCCGATCCCCAACAGGCTGGCCAAGTTGATCCTCACCGTAAGACCGAAGGTGGCCGTCACCACCTTGAGATCCAGAACGGCCGGCGGCGAGATGCCGGGATTCACCCCCTTGGCGAAGATCTGCTCCACCAGGCCCCCTGGCAGAAGCGAGGCGATCACCTCACCGATGACACTCCCGACCAGCGCCCCCAGGATCAGGATTACGACCAGGATGACGGCGCTTTCCCCTCTCTTGATTTTAGGCAACGGTCTTCTCCTGAAATCAGGTCATAGGTCACAAATCACAGGTCATAGGTGATAGGTCATAGGTCTTGGGTCTTCGACTAGACTTTCGCTTTGCGAAGGATCATGCCGAAGATGAACAGGACCGAGGCAGAAACCGTCAAGGCAATCAACGAAAGGCGGAGCGTGATGGAGGTGACCAACGCGGCGGTTAAGGCATGACAGAGGGAAAAGAGATAGATCAGGAGGACCACCTCCAGCTCGCTCAAACCCAGGCTCACCAAGCGGTGGGAGGAATGGTCTTTCCCCCCCTGAAAGATGGGCAGCCCCCTCCTCCACCGGAGGATCGTGACGAGGATGGTGTCGAAGATGGGATAGGCTAGTACAAGCAGAGGGATGAGGACCGAAGTGGGGGTGGTGGGGCTCTTCCAGCTCCCCAGGGCGGCCACCGAGGCGAGCACATACCCGACGACCAGACTCCCCGCATCCCCCATGAAGATGGAGGCCGGCTTCAGGTTGTACACTAAAAATCCCAAACAGGCACCGGCTAACGAGATGGCGGCCACCACCGCCGGAAGCTGTTCAGGCCCAACCTCAGCGTAGCGGCTGGCCAGGACGGCGAAGGTAGAAGCCGCGATGAAGGCCACCCCCGCCGAGAGGCCGTCCATGTTGTCCAGGAGGTTAAAGGTGTTGGTGATCCCCACGATCCAGAGGAGGGTGATGGGGATGTTCAGATACGGGGTGAAGAGGAAGGAGATCTGGATCCCGGCCAGGACGGCGCTGGCCGCTGCGATCGTTTGCCCGAGGAGCTTCGTCCAAGGGTTCATCCCCTGTCGGTCGTCCACCAGCCCGAGGATGAGGAGGAGCGTCGCCCCGAGGAGGATGCCTCTTAAGGGTCTATCGAGGCCTCTCGTCAAGAGCAGGGCGAGGGCGAAGGCCGTATAGATCCCGACTCCCCCCAGAAGGGCCGTTGGCGCTTTGTGGAACTTATGGGGCTTCGGGTCGTCGATGAACCCGATCCCCATCGCCGCCCGCCTTAAGAGGGGGGTCAGGAGGAGGGAAGAGAGGAAGGCGATGAGGAAGGGTCGGATGAGAGGACTGAGATACTCCATGGGGCCCCTTCAGCGCCGGTGGTCCTTCCGCCACCACGCGATGGTCCGTCGAAGACCCTCTGAAAGATCAACCTTGGGCTTGAACCCCAGGACCTTCCTGGCCCGCTCGATAGAGGGGACCCTCCGCCTGGTATCCTCGAACCCCTCCCCGTAATAGGACTCGTAGGGGACAAGGATGATCTTCGAGTCTGAGCGGGTCAACCTCTTGATCAGCTTGGCCAGCTCCAGGATGCTGGTCTCCCTGTTGTTCCCGATGTTGAAGGCCTGGCCCTCCCCGGCCTTCACCTCCCCTGCCAGTAAGGTCCCTCGAACCGTATCGTCCATGTACGTAAAGCACCGGGTTTGAGACCCGTCCCCGTGAACGGTGATCGGCTCCCCGGCGAGGGCCTGGCGGATGAAATTAGCGACGACGCTCGAGTAGCCCCGCTCGTCCAGCCTCGGGCCGTAGGAGTTGAAGTAGCGGACAATGGCCACGGGGAGGCCCTTGGCGTGGTAGGCGTAGGCGTACAGCTCATCAATCGCCTTGGCCATGGAGTAGGACCAACGGGGAATAGAGGTTGGGCCCAAGACCCGGTCATCCTCTTCATGGAACGGCACCTTGTCGGACTTGCCGTAGATCTCGGAGCTGGACGCCAACACTGCCTTTTTCCAGTGTCTGAAGGCGGCCCCTAGGACTACTTCCGTCCCACGGACGTTGGTGTAGACGGCCGCTAAGGGGTCCTGGACGACATATTTGACCCCGACCACGGCGGCGAGATGATAGACGAGGTCCACCTGGGCGGCCAGGCGATCCACGAGGGATTCGTTCAAGATGGTGTCGTTGACGAAGCGGAAGCGTGGCTTCCCGATCTGGTGCTGGATGTTGGCGATCTTTCCTGTGGAGAGGTTGTCAATGACAAAGACCTCATCCCCGCGCGTTAAGAGGGTCTCCACCAGGTGGGAGCCGATATAGCCTGCACCGCCGGTCACCAAGACCTTCATGGGTCACTCCTTCTTTTGTCCTGTCCAACAAGGGTGTGGTAGAAATCGCTCATTCGGGAAAGGAGGGCCTTCACATCGTAGAAAGGATAGGCCCGCGCCTTCGCCGCCCTCGCCATCCTTTGGGCCTTCTCGGGGTCGTTCAAGAGCGTGAGAATGGCCGAGGCCAAGGCCTGAGCATCACCGGGCGGAACCAACAGCCCTGTTTCGTGATGGGTGACCAAGTCCTTCACCCCTCCCACCTGGGTGGCGACGACAGGGACACCGGCCGCCATGGCCTCGATGATGGACACGGGGGTCCCCTCGTTAGACGAGGAGAGGGTGCAAAGATCAAGGTCGGCGTAGATCCGATCCAGGTCCCTCCGCCATCCGAGGAAGAGGACCTCGGAGGAGAGACCAAGGGCTTCTGCCATCCCCTGGAGCTTCAACCGCTCCGGTCCATCACCCACGATGAGGAAACGGCAGGATGGGAGCCGTTCGGCGACCACTCGTGCCGCTTGTAAAAAGATCTCGTGGCCCTTGATGGGAACGAGCCTGCCGACGATCCCGACCAGCTTTTCCTCTCCCAAGAGGCCCAGCTCTTCCCGGAGCTGGCCGCTTTTTGCCGCGCAGGCCGAGAAGGGGTCCAGCTCGAGGCCCAAGGGGAGAACGACTATCTTCTCCTCGTTTCCGATCTTTCGGGCGAGAAGCTCCCGGCGCTGCCCCTCGCTCAAGGTGATGATCCTGGTCGTGAACTTCGCCAGGAGCCGTTCCACGGTCAGGAAGGCTGTTGCCTGCCACGGCGAGAAGTACCCCTCGAAGATGTGACCGTGGAAGGTGTGGACGACGATGAGCACTCCGGCGGCCCGGGCGGCCAGCCGCCCCAGGGTCCCCGCTTTGGAGGTGTGGGTGTGGACGATATGGGGCTTCCACCGTTTGAACAGGCGAAAGAGGGCAACGAGGGTCAACAGGTCATCCAACAGGCCAATCGGGCGATGAAGCCTGGGGAGGAGGAAGGGTTGACATCCCTTGGCCATGGCCAGATCGAAGAGACTCCCCTCCCCTTCTTCCTCTTTCCCGATGACAAGAAGCGTCTCAAACTCCTCCCGGGGAAGGCCGGCAGAGAGGAGGATGACGTGCTGGGCCGGCCCTCCAATGTTTAACCGGGTAATAATGCGGCAGATCCGAATCTTGTCCATTTTTGTAGGGGAGTAGGGGAGGGCTTCAGCCCTCCCGTGTACTTCAGCCCTCCCGTGTACGGGCGGGGTGGAACCCCGCCCCTACAGGTCCTTGGTCCCTTTTGTCTTTTTTCATCCAATCCACTGTCCGGCGAAGACCCTCCTCGAAGCCGACCTTCGGTTTGTAGCCAAGAAGGCGTTCGGCCTTCTCGATGGAGGCCTGGGAGTGCCTGACATCCCCCGGCCGGGGCGCCTCGAAGCGAGGGATGAAACGGGTGCCGAGGATCCGATTCAGGATCTCCACGAGGGTCAAGAGGGTAGAGCGCTCACCGCAGGCCACGTTGATAACCTCCCCTGCCGCCTCCTTCGCCGAGAGGGTGAGGAGGTTTGCCTCCACCACGTTCTCGACAGAGGTGAAATCCCTTGATTGAAGGCCGTCGCCGAAGATCACCGGGGACCTCCCTTCGAGCATGGCGCTGATGAAACGGGGAATGACCGCGGCGTAGGGAGAGTGGGGATCCTGTCTCGGGCCGAAGACGTTAAAGTAGCGAAGGACAACCGTCTCCAACCCATAGATCCAGTGAAAGACCTGACAGTAATACTCGCCCATCAGTTTAGAGATCGCATAGGGGGATTTGGGGTCTGGCTTCATCCCCTCCTCTTTGGGAAGGGTGGGGGAATCCCCATACACCGACGAGGAAGAGGCATAGATGACCCGCCGCACCCCGGCCTCCTTGGCGGCGATCAGGAGGTTCAGGGTCCCGGTAGCATTGGCGGCGTGGAAGGCGAAAGGGTCCTCGACGGAGCGGGCGACCGAAGGGAGGGCCCCCTGGTGCAGGATGCCCTCGACCTCTTCGACGGCCTTTTTCACCGCCGAGAAATCCTGAAGATCCCCCTCGACCAGCTCGACCCGATCCAAAAGGGGGGCGAGGTTCTCGAGTCTCCCCGTCGAGAGGTTGTCCAGGACCCTGACCTGTTCACCGCGCTCGACCAGGGCATGGACGAGATGGGAGCCGATGAACCCTGCCCCTCCTGTCACCAGATAGGTTGCCACCCCTGACCTCCCAGAAACGCAAGAATTATACCGATCCCCGTTAAGACGGACAAGGGTTTTGAGCGGCGTAGGGGCGGGTTTCAAACCCGCCCTTGCCACCGTCAATGAACATCCGATGCCACAGCTCCAGCATCAGCAGGTTCCAGAGGAGATAATGCCAGGTGCCCTCTCCCTGGCAGTGCTCGTCCAAAAGTTTCTGCACAGCTTCTCTCCTGAAGTACCCCCTCTCCAGGCCCCGGTGGTCGAGGAGCACGTCATAGGCCATCTCCCGAAGGTCCTTTCGGAACCAGCGATCAATAGGGACGCCGAAGCCTTTTTTGGGCCGATGGATGATCTCGTCTGGCAAAAGTTCTTTCAACGCCTTCTTGAAGATGTACTTCTGGGTCCTGCCCTTGAGCTTCAGCTCCGAGGGGAGAGAGGCAGCGAACTCCATGAACCTATGGTCCAGCAAGGGAGACCTCGCCTCTAACGAATGGGCCATGCTGGCGATGTCCACCTTGACCAGGAGATCATCGGGGAGGTACATCTGGACGTCCACATCGAGGGTGGCGTCGATGAAATCGGGGGCATCGGACGCGTCGTAGGCCTCCAGCAGGAGGCTCACTGAATCGAGCCCCTCCATCTCCTGTTTGAAGGCCTCCGTGTACAGTTCCTCTTTCCTCTGGGTGTTGAAATGGCTCAGCCATCGCGAGTACCGCCGCCTGGGTTCCTCAGCGATAGCCTCTAAGAAGCGTCTCGCCCGGTTCCGAAGACTCCCAGGCCGAGAGGATCGCAAGAACAGGCCAGCCCCCTTCTCCATGGCCCTTCGGAGAAAGAGGGGGAGCCCGTCGTAGCGACAGGCCAGTTGATTGGCCACATAGCGATCATAGCCGGCAAAGTTCTCGTCGCCGGCGTCACCGTTCAAGGCTACCGTCACATGCTCCCTGGTCACCTTTGCCAGGTAGTAGGTCGGGATGGCCGAGGAGTCGGCAAAGGGCTCGTTGTAGTGCCAGACCAGCTTCGGCAGGACTGTGACGGCATCGGGTTTCACGATGAACTCGTGGTGGTCGGTTTGAAAGCGTTTGGCCACCATCCTGGCATAGGGAAGCTCGTTGTAGTCTTCCTCCTCGAAGCCGATAGAGAAGGTCTTGACCGGCTCTGAGGAGAGCCCGCTCATCAGGGCGACGATAACACTTGAATCGATCCCGCCGCTTAAGAAGGCCCCCAGGGGGACGTCACTCACCATCCGGAGTCGCACCGCTTCTCTCAACCGTTCCAGCAGTTTTTGACACAGCTCCTCTTCGCTCTTGACCCCTGGCCCCTGGCCCCTGGCCCCTGGCCGCTTTTTCGTGTAGCTCAACTTCCAGTACCGCCTCACCTCAAGGTCCCTGTCCTTCAAGAGGAGGGAGTGGCCGGGAGGGAGTTTCTTCATCCCTTTGAAGGCGCTGTACGGGCTGGGGACGTAGCCATAGGTCAGGTAATGATGGATCGCCTCAAGGTCAGGTTCAGCCTTCACGTCGGGGTCTTCGAGGATCGCCTTGGGTTCGGAGGCGAAGAGGAACTTCTCATGATCGGCGTAGTAGAAGAGGGGCTTCTTGCCCAGCCGGTCCCGGGCGAGGAAGAGCCTCCTCCTCTTCTCGTCCCAGATGGCGAAGGCGAACATCCCCCGGAGGTCGTTGAGACACTCGACCCCCTTTTCCTCATAGAGATGGAGGATCACCTCCGTGTCGGTCTTCGACCGGAACCGGTGACCCCTCTTCAAGAGATCCTCCCGAAGCTCCGGGAAGTTGTAGATCTCCCCGTTAAAGGTGATCCAGAGGGTCCCATGGCTTCGGCTCTGCTCAGCACAGGCCTCGTTGGTCATGGGCTGCCGACCGGCCTCGGAGAGATCGATGATGGCCAGTCTTCGGTGCCCCAGACCCACAGGCCCGTTCACGTAGGTCCCTTCACCATCCGGGCCCCGGTGGGCCAGAACCTGGCACATCCGCCGGATCAGGACCTCCTCGACAGCCCTGGTTGGATCGAAGAAGAGCTTTCCAGAAATCCCGCACATCTTAGTCAGGGAGGACCAGGGGTTGATCGGTCCGGTACACGAAGATGTACCGGTACTCATCAGGGATCTCGTTGTTGGCCAGCCGTCTCATCTTCTCCAGCGAGGCGGGCTGGAGGTAGACGATCTCGTACGTCGGGTTCGGGAGCTTCGCGATAAGCTTCAGGCGATCCCGATTTTGCTCGAACAGTCTCTCTGGGAAGGCCTCCCACGTGAGGGTTTGGTCAACAAAGAAATACTTTGTTCCTTCCTGGGCAAGGGCCAAGCGGACCTTAGGGTGATCGGCCAGATGGAGGGGCCGAGACGTGTAGAAGCGGAAGTGGCTCTGCATCTTCTCGAAGATGAGCAGGCCCTTTGGCGCCGTTTCGAGGAGCTCCGCAGCCCGGCGGTAGCCGTCGGTCGTGATGGCCAGGAGGGGGACGCTTCGTTGGAGGAGGTCTAAGGCCGTGAGGGAAGCGACAACCAGGATGACGGTCTTCAAGATCTTCCCCCGAGCAACGTCCAGGAGGGCCTTCAGACCCTTTCCGGCCAAGAGGGCCAGGGCCGGGAGGAGAGGGAGGGCCAGCCTGGGATAGCTCAGGTACACCATCACCCCCAGGCTATAGATCAAAAGGTAGGCCATGAGCAGTCCATCGGAAAGCCTCCTCCTGGCCAGGGCGAGGGAGGCGCCGATCAGGGTGAAGAGGAGAAAGGCCGGCGAGGTCCAGCGGAGGAAATAGGCCAGGATCAAGGTAGGCGGTGTCGCCACCAGGCCCCCGGTGGCCAGGGCGGTAAAGCCCACCGGCCGGCTGACGAGCTGCTCCGTTCCAGAGCGGGCGGCGACGAAGAGGACCCAGGGGATGAAGAGGCCGACCCCAACCAGGAGGAACAGGGAAAGCCCGATAACCTTCGGCCTCCACCCAAAAGGTTCTTCCCCCTTCTCTTCCGAGACCTTCCATCGGGCTACGAGGGGGGCCCCGAGGCGTAAGACCCCGACGAGCACGAGAGGGGTGAGGACGAAGGAGCCTGCGTACTTGGTGTTCAGCATCAAGCCGGCGGCGACCCCCGCCAGGAGAGAGTGGCGGAGGCTGTCCTCGGTCAGGGCCGTGTGGAACCAGAGCAGCGTGAGGAGGGCAAAGAGGATGAAGGTGGCCTCGGTCAAGGCCATCCGGGAGTAGATCACATGATACGTACTGAAGGCAACGGTGGCGGCCGCAAAGAGTCCAGCCTCGGGGCCAGAGAGCTTCTTCCCCAACACGTAGAGGAGATAGACCGTCACGGTCCCGGCGGCCGCAGAGACCGCGATGGTCGGCCAGTCGGCGCGGCCGAAGAGGCCCTGGACAAGGCCGGCGAGGATCGAGAACAAGGGGGGCGCCTCGATGAGTCGAAGTGCTGGCAACGCCTGGAATCCTTGGTAGGTGAGGAGACGCCCGGCTGAGGCGTACAAGCCCTCATCCCAGTGGGTCAAGCCCAGGTCCGTGATTCTGTAGAACCGGAGCCCCACCGCCAAGGCCAGAATGGCCAGGAGGATCCACCGTTCTCTCATGGGCCACTCTTGGTCCTTCCCTGATTTTCCGTCCATCGAGACCTCGGGGCTTGATGAGGGCAGAGGACGGGCCAGGATCTGACCAGACCTCTCCCGGCCGACCTTAAGCCCATACCGGACGGCCAGGAGGCCGGAGAGGAGGAAGAAGGAGAAAGCCTGCATCGTGAGCCGGTACGGCTCTGTCAAGCCTTTATCGTAGAGGAAGGCCACGGGGAAGGTCAGGGCTAGGAAGGTCAGGGGGAGCCAGCGGAAACCCGGAGAGAGGAGGGCGACAAGCAAGCCCAGGGCCCCTATGGCCGTGACGAGGTGATCCACCCATCCCGGATCGAACCCGAGGAGGGCGGCGACCGGCCCCCTGTAGCCGACCAGGTTCATCCCTCCTGCGATTTTCACAAACCCTCTCAGGGTGCCGATCATGGCTTCAGCAGGGGTGTGAAGCGTGAAGAGATATTGGGCGTACGTGAGCTTCGGCCCGGCGTAGGCGTTTTTCTCCAGCTCCTCCCGGCTCGGAAAACCGGGCTTCCCTCCGAACTCCAGGTTCGCGTACCAGCGGGTGTGCAGATTCGTATCCCAGAAAAGATCGCCGTGCCTGTTGTAGATCATGAATTGATGGGGAGCCAGGAGAAGAACCATCAGGAGGACGGAGAGGGAGCCCATCAGGGCGATTCGCTTTAAGCGACGCTCGTGGGTCACGGCGGAAGCACCCATGAGGAGGGCGAGGCCGGGGAGGTAGGAGGAGCGGGTCAGGACGATCAGGCCTCCTAAGAGCCCTAAGAGGAGGAAGCGAGAGATCGGCTTCATCCCCTGTTTGACGAATCCCACGTGGCAAAAGAGCAAAAGGAGGACCATCTCCAGCTCCAGCCGTAGGCCCCGGCCGCTTTCGATCATCAGCGGAACGTTCAGCGCCATGGCCAGGGCGGCCAGGAGTCCGAGCCCCTCGCCGAAGAGGTCCCTGGCCAGCCGATAGCTAAGGAGGATGGTGACCAGGGAGAGGAAGAAGCTGATGAACCGGAGGTGGGTGTCGGAGGGGCCAAAGAAGAGGAAAAAGGCCTTGGTGACCAGGAGGAAAAAAGGCTCCCGGATGGAGAAGTTGGCCGAGTAGAACCCGTTTTCGCCGAAGAGGGTCATCCGCTCGATCAAGGCCCTGTACAGTTGGGCATCAGGGTCCAGGGTGCTGTAGAGCACCCGTTCAATGTTCAGATAACGGATGAAGAACCCCACGCCCAGAATGAACAGGAGGGGGAGGGCCTGCTTCCAAGTTGGCGTCAAGAGGATGATGGCCAAGCTGAAGGCGAGGAAGGCCAGGGTCATCAAGAGGGGGGACGGGGGCATGGGCGGACGGCCTTCGAAAACCCGTAAGTCCATCTTGTCCAGGACCAGGAGGGGGGAAGCGGCCTCGTTGGTCGCCTCGAACAGGAGCAGGAAGACCCCGTCGGAGGGGAGATACGGGGTGAGGTCGATCCGGCTTCCTAGGAAGTGGACGTTCCTTGCGATGGTGGTGAAAGTCCTTCCTGCATCCAAAGAGAGCTTGAGAGCGTTCGTCACCTCATGAGAGGGCCTGTAGAAGAAGAGGACGAGGGAGACTGCTCCTTCAGGGCCGATGGGTTGCGGAGACCTGTAGATGAGACGTCCACTGGTGTGAGGCGGGAGAGACCAGCCTTTGGGTCCTGCGACGAAGCCATGGTTTTCCAGGGCCTCGGGCCGCTGAACGACGCCGTGGTTGAAGTTCTCGGTGACCTCGGCGATCAGCTTCGGATCCCCTTCGAAGAGGAAAGCAGTCTCCCTGTGGAACACGACCAGGGAGACGAAGAAGAGAAGAAGGGCCAGGATGGGTCTCCCCTGTTGCCCCAACATCCAGCATAAGCGCCGAGAGATCTTGCCCATTGTCGGTTACGAGGTTGCTGACTCGCCTTCTAAGAAGGCCCACACATAGCGGCTGAACTCCTGGAAGTCTTCCAGACGTTCGGTGAGCATCTGGTAGATGGCCGCGTAATCGAGCTTCCAGTAGATATGGACAATCGCGTTCCGCATCCCCGCCATCCCCCGGATCCTGCGAGCGAACAAAGGCGGCATGAGACCCTTTTCCCCTGCCAGCTCGATCAGGTTTGTCGTATCGATCTCAGCAAGGCTGGCCCCCTTCACGGCGACGAAATGCCGGCAGATGTCGAGGACGCACTCCAGGGCAATACGTAGGTAATGGACAGAGAGCTCCCGCCGGTCTCGCTCGGCCATGAACTCGTCGAAAGAGGGGAAGGCTTCCCGCCGCTGGGCCAGCTCTGCCACCATCTCATCCAGTTTCGACAGCGAGAGTTCCACCCGTTCTCGGTCCACTCGACGCCCGGACATGGGGTAACCTCCCTGAATCCTCGCTCGAAGGAACGTGCGAAGCACGGCGGTCAGGTGCAGATAATCCTCCCAGTCAGCCAGCAGGGCTTCAAGAAGCCGGGTCGTGATTCCCGGTATTCGCTCGTAGAGGAGGATCCCTTGC
>JACQHM010000077.1 GCA_016199025.1 Candidatus Methylomirabilota bacterium
CAGCCGGGCCTTCCGGCGGGCAAGGGTTCCTCTGGCCTACTCCCAAGGATTTCACCCCCAGCCCAAGCTCTCCTTTGCCCTGGCCCTGTCTGTGGGTGTGGAGGGCCTGGAAGAGCTGGCCGATGTCGAGCTTGCGAGCGTCATGCCCCCCGATGAGCTTGTCGCCCGCGCCAATGGGGAGCTTCCTCCAGGCCTCCGTCTCCTTAAGGCATGGGAGGTATCCCTGAAAGACCCCTCTCTGGCCTCCCAGGTGGTGGGAGCGGTCTATCGGCTCCGGGTCGTGGGGGACGGCCTTGCCCCGGTGGAGCGGGAGCGCCTCATCTCAGGGGAGGCCTGCCGGCGTTTTCTGGCGGAGCCTTCGATTCCGGTCCAGGTCGTCCGGAAGGAGAGGACGGTCGAGATCGACGCCAAGCCGTACATCCTCCGCTTCTCCCCCTCGGGGG
Source organism: Candidatus Methylomirabilota bacterium (assembly GCA_016199025.1). Classification (GTDB taxonomy): domain Bacteria; phylum Methylomirabilota; class Methylomirabilia; order Methylomirabilales; family JACQHM01; genus JACQHM01. The sequence goes on from JACQHM010000077.1 coordinate 444, forward strand.
AGTGGGGGACCGGCTGGGAGCTCACCCTGAAGATGGGGAGGGAAGGGAGCATCCGTCCCCAAGCCATCCTCGAGCAGTTCTTTGCCCATTGGCAAAACGGCCTGGCCAAGCCGCTCTTGGAAGGGTTGCAGGTCACCCGCACCACTCTCCTCCTCGCCTCTTAAAATTACGAGCGTCTGAAGTCTGACGCCCGAAGCTAGGGTTCGGCCGTGGAGCAGCCATCACCTCGGGCCTTGGACTTGAGACTTTGGATCCTTCCCATGAAACGGGAGATCGTGGTGAACTCATGCCTGGTGGAAACCAGGGTAGCCGTCCTGGAGGACGGGACCCTCGTCGAGGTCCTGATCGACGACGCCAAAAACAAGAGCATCGCGGGAAGCATTTATAAGGGAAAGGTGAAGAGGATCCTGCCTGGCATGCAGGCGGCCTTCGTGGACATCGGCCTGAATAAAGATGCCTTCCTTTATGTCCGGGATATCTACGAGGACGTAGAGGAGTACGAACGCCTCCTAGGGGTGGAGGAGGGCGAGGAGCTGGAGGAGGAATTGCCCCCTCCCAAGCCGAAGCCGAAGGGGCGGCGCCCCCAGGCCTCCATCGAGGAGATCCTCCAGGAGGGACAGGAGGTCCTGGTCCAGGTGGCGAGGGAGCCGATGGGGACCAAGGGGGCCCGTTTGACCTCCCGTATCACCCTCCCCGGCCGGTATCTGGTTTACATGCCTGCCGAGCAGCATATCGGGGTCTCCCGGAAGATCGAGAGCGAATCGGAGCGTCAGCGCCTGAAGCAGGTCATCGAGGAGATTAACCCCAACAAGGAGGGGATCATCGTCAGGACGGCTGGGATCGGTCGATCCAAGGCCGACCTCCAGGCCGACCTGGGGTTCTTGAGAGCCCTCTGGAAAAAGATCAGGGCCAAGGCCGAGACCCTCACCGCCCCCTCCCTCGTCCATCAGGAGTTGGACCTGATCTTTCGGATCTTCCGGGACATGTTCACCAAGGAGGTTGCCCACCTGGTCGTGGACAGCCCTGGAGAGTACGAACGGTGCTTGGAGTACGCCGAGTCCCTCCACCCCGATCTCAAGTCCCTCCTGTTCCTCTACACGGAGGATGAACCTATCTTTAAGAGCTTCGGCATCGAGAAGGAGCTCGAGAAGGCCCTGAAGAGGAAGGTGTGGCTGAAATCTGGCGGCTCCATCGTCATCGAGGAGACCGAGGCCTTGATCTCCGTTGATGTGAATACCGGCAAATACGTGGGGAAGCACGACTTCGAGGAGACGATCCTGAAGACCAACCTAGAGGCGGCCGGGGAGGTGGCGAGACAGGTTCGCCTCCGGGATCTGGGCGGGATCCTCATCGTCGATTTCATCGACATGGCCCGCCAGGAGAACCGGGAGAGGGTGCTGAACGAACTCCGCGAAGGTTTGAAGGCCGACCGCTCTCCAACGAACATCTCCTTGATCAGCGAGCTGGGGCTGGTGGAGATGACGAGGAAGCGGGTGAAGCAGGGCTTGACGCAAGTCCTGAGTCAGGCCTGCCCCTTATGTGGGGGCTTGGGCCGAGTCCGTTCGAACCCGTCCCTCGCCCGCCAGATCTTGCGGGAGGCGGAGTGGCGGTTCTTTAAGAAGAGGCTCCCGAGGCTGAAGATCAAGGCCCATCCCGACGTGATCGTGTATCTTCAAGATGAGGAGGCGGAGGTCATCCAGGGGGTGCAGGAATCCTACGGCGGCGAAATTATCTTGATGGCCGACGAGAACCTGCCCCCTGGGAAGTGCCAACTCCTCGAAGGCTGAGGCGCCAGCGAGGGTCTGCGACAAATAGGCCGCCCTGAGGAGGCTGATCACCGAGACAGCCTCTCCCTGACCTGCTTCGGGGGCGCGCTCGTCGCGCTCACCCTTTTCCACTGATCCTGCCCTCACCCCTTCTTTCCTTGACACTGTTCCCAACAGGTAACCGTTCAGCACCCCCACCCTTCCCCTCCCCCCTCGATGGGGGAAGGAATCATTCCTGGTTGCTCCCCTACCGATACCCCCATGACCCGTCGAAGAGGAAGAGCTTTCAGAGCCGGCTGGTCGCTGGCAAGGTCCTGTTGGATGCAAATGCTCTACATGAATGAGCCGTTCTGATCTATTGACTTGGTTCAAGGCCAGATTTAACTTGAATAGTATAACCCATTATCTCTTGAGAGGAGGTCCGTGATGAGTGGGAGAAAGTGTTTACCGCCTGCACCGATGAGGTGGGCTATTCGCAAGTCAGGAAAGAAACGCAGATTCCGGCAGGCAACAATTCTCACGATGGGTCTCGTTCTCCTGACGGCCGGGCTCACTTTTGCTGACGACTACGAAGCCGGCGGCTTTAACGGGGCCACACGTAACTACAACAAGCCATTTGATGCAGGAGACCCGATCAGTGCAGCCAACGGCGCCTATCATTTCACGATCCCGCTTCTTTCTCTGGGCGGCCCCATGAATCTGTCGTTCGAACTTTTCTACCGCTCGGATATGTCTCACGTTTTTCAGTCCCTTCCGTCGGCTTTCTGGTGGAGGCCCTTTGCACGGGCTGTTTCAGGCTTCAAGTTTGATGATATTGAACATGCAACGGTCTATCTGCCTGATGGGTCTCAGGTCTCCTTTAAGAAAGAGGCATTGGGCAACTGGGTGCTGACAGGCCCGACTGTGGATACTGGTGGATTCGTCTATACAGACAATATTCCTCAGATCAAGTATCAACTCAAAGAGACGACAGATTACCTGTATCTGATGGACCCGGTTGCAGAGCAGGTCTACATCTTCTGGAAATACCGGGTTATAGGAAGCTGGTCTTTCTGGCGGATAGCCCGGATTATGGACAGAAATGGGAATCAACTGGCCTATACATACCCCGCATCATGGGACTTTAAGCCCACCAGGGTAGAGGATGGGCTCGGACGTTCTTTGGAGATAACCTATTCCGATCTCGGGATTATTGGGGGCACCCGTTATCTCGTGACCGTGACCGACCAGGCAGGCCGTCAGATCACGCTCAATTACGAAACCAATGGGGCTGATAATGCGAATGAGACGACCCTCCGTTCCATAACCGATCCGCTCACGAACACGACGACCTTCCAGTATGCCGGGCGGGTGTTGCTGAACAACCTGATTGCCAGCCAGACCATGCCTTTGGGCAACACCCCCTACACCCAGACGTATGCGCTTCGGACCTTCTACGGAAACAGCTTCCCGCGGGTCACCTCCCAGACCGATGCCCTGGGCCACACCACCACGCTGACCTACGACTCGACGGCCAACCGCCTCACCGTCACCCGCCCGGACGGCGCGACGGAGAAGTATGAGCATTACAGTTCCCACGGCCTGCCCAAGCGGATCACCGACCCGACGAACAAGACGGCCCAATTTACAAGGGACACCAGCCAGAACATTGATGTCCTTACCGGCGTGACCGACAGGATGGGGGACACGACCGGCTTCACCTACCAGGCCGAGACCGGCAAGCTGGCCTCCCTCACCAACGCCAAAGGCGACACCCTCACCCACACCTACACGGCCCAGGACCAGACCTTGACCAACCCCATCAACGGCGAGACCGTGGACTTCACCTTCTACAACCTCACCCGGACGGACTACCCCGATGGCACCAATGAGCAGTTCACCTATGATGCCCAGGGCAACGTCCTCAGCCGTGTAGATCGAAATGGCCGGACGTGGACCTATACCTACAACAGTCGGGGCCAGGTGCTCACCGCCACCACCCCCACCGGCGGGGTGACCACCTTCACCTACAACGCCGATGCCACCCCGGCCACCCGCATGGACTCGGACACTGGGGTCACCACCTTTGGCTATGACCCCTTCAAGCGGCCGGCCACAATTACCCGGCCTGATGCCAGCACAGTTCAGATGGCCTACGATGCCAACGACCGGATCACCAGTCTGACCGACGAGCGAGGCCACACGACCACGTACACCTATGATGCCAACGGGAACCTGGTCAGCCTCACCGATCCGGCGGGCCAGGTCACCCAATTCGCCTACGATGCCCTGGACCGCCTCGTCCAGGTCACCGACCGCCTGGGCAACGTGACCACCCAGACCTATGACGCTCTGGGCCGTCTGGCCTCGATCACCGACCCCACGGCCGTGGCCACCACCTTTGGCTACGATGCCAGGAACTGGCGGCGCTGGCTCAACCAGATCACGCGAGGGGGACAGACCTGGCAGACTGGCTATGATGATGAAGGCATCGTGGCCTCGCGCACCACGCCCCTGGGCCATACGACGACCCGCCAGACCGACACGCTGGGGTCTCTCACCGGGCTGACCAACCCCCTGGGCCAGACCACGACCTTCACCCGGGATGCCATGAGCCGGCTCACGGGCATGACCGATCCTCTTGGCCGGACCACGACGTTGGCCTACGATGGTCGGGGGCTGCTGACCGGTGTCACGATGCCCGTCATTGGCACGGCCACCTATCAGCGAGACGGCCAGGGGCTGTTGAACCAGATCATGGACTTAAACGGCCAGGAGTGGACCTTCACCCGCACGGTGATGGGCCGGTTGGCCTCCTTGACCGATCCCTTGGGGAACACCTGGGGGCAGACCTATGACCCTCGTGGCCGCCTCACCCAGACCCTCTACCCCAATGGCAGCACCCTCACCCGGACCTATGACGACGCCAGCAACCTGACCCGCCGCCTCTATTCTGATGGCACGGACCTCCAGTATACTTACGATGCCCTGAATCGGTTGATGACCGCGAACGACCTGACCCTGACCCGGGATGACGAGGGTCGGGTCACCAACACCGAGAACCCCGGCACGAGCTTTGGAGCCACCTACGATGAGGCCGGAAGGCTGAAGACGGCGACCTACAACAACGGCACCTTCACGGTGACTTACACCTACAACGCCACAACAGGGCGGCTCACGCAGGTGACGGACGACCTGACCGGCACCCAGGTCACCTTTGCCTATGACAATGACTTTCGTCTGACCACCCTCACCCGCTCCAACGGGGTCACGACCACCCTCACCTGGGACAACGCCGCAAGGCTCACCCGCATTCAGGACGGTGCCTTCCTTGACCTCCAGTACACCCTGGATGCCGCCGGGCAGGTGACCCAGCTCAACATGACTGCCCCCCTCGACCCGGCGTCGCTGCTCACCGAGCAAACCGAGACCTTCAGTTATGACAACGCCTCACAGCTCACAACCCCGGGTTACGGCTATGATGAGAGGGGGAGGCTCACCGCCTCGCCTGGAGAGACCTTGACATGGGACGGCGCATCGCGTCTGACCGGGATCAGCGGCGTGCCCCTTTCCTACAATGGCCTGGGGGATCTCGTCACCCGAGCAAGTGGAGAGACAACCCATTATTACTACAACGACGCCATCAGGCTCAATCCCATTATGGCGGAGAAAAACGACACCTCCGGCCAGTTCCTCCGATACTATGTCTGGACTCCCGGTGGCAGCCTGCTCTACATGATTGATGCGGCGGATGGGAACAACGTGTATTTCTACCACTTCGACCGCATGGGCTCGACCCTGGCCCTGACCGATGCGACTGGTACGGTCACCGACGCTTATGCCTATGATCCCTATGGCAGGCTTCTTAGCCATCAGGGGAGCAACCCGCAGCCCTTCACCTTTGTGGGGCAATTCGGCGTGCGCCAGGAAGGGACAGATGGCACGCTCTACCACATGCGCGCCCGTTACTACGATGCGGTGACCCAGAGGTTTTTGAGCCGTGATCCTATCTGGCCGCAGATCGCCGATGCCAGGCAGATTAATCCCTATCAGTACGCGATAGGAAGTCCAGTACTCTATATTGATCCAACAGGGTATGACGAATATCATATTGAAGATTATGTTGATATCGGATTGTTTGAGACACCACTGAATGTATTTATAGAAAGATACATAAAGCATGAGTTTACATATGAAGAGATGCTGGCATGGCGAAGCTATTTTCAAGAACAGCTTTTACGTCTTGCAGAGGAACCAGAGCAAGGTGTAATGACATTGGAAGAGGAACAAGAAAGGGAGGAAATGAAAGCTGAAGAAATTCAGGGTTTAGAAGTGGCCTTAAAGCATTTAGAGGAGCTCATAGGCGAGCGGGAGGCGGAGAGAAAAGCGGGGGAGAGGGTGAAGCAACCGACGCCGGTGAAACAACAACCGACGCCGGTGAAGCAACAGTGGCAAGTCAGAGAAGGGAGATGGGTAGATGTGGTCAGGGGTGTATGGCTTAGTGGTGAACTTGTGGGTATGCCCCCTTGGTTTGTTCCTGGAGGGAGGGTCGGAGGTGAAGCTGACCAATATTGGAACCCCCAAACAGGGCGGTGGGAAAGGAATCCGGTTGGTTATGTCTGGGAAGACTGGGGTCCGGCGTCTGGAGGCCGGTGGTGAGGAGGAGCCATGGGGGCAGGCTTGAATCCGTGAAGCAAGGCATATCGCCGCAGGCAATGCCCGCGCCAAGCCTGTCCTGAGCTCGTCGAAGGGCCTGTCCTGAGCTTGTCGAAGGAGACGGCTGGTTCGCTCAGGACAAGCTTGTTGAAGGGATGACGCTCTTACGATGGATGTGGTCCCCCCCGCTTAGAGGAGCGGCTTCCAGCCGCTTTAGGGGCGGGGATGACGGACCGCCGTGAAAATGTCGTCCTGACGGTCAGCAATCCGCTCAAGCAGCGCTTGCTGACGTTCCAGCAGAGCCCGCTGAGCTTCCAGCCGCTGGTCCATACGCTCCAAGAAGGCCTGCTGAGCTTCCAGCCGTCGGTCCATGCGCTCCAGAAGTTCGCGGGTTCCACCTTGCATGGTCTGGATAAGCTCCTGGGTGTGGTTGGCGCTTTCCCGGATAAGCTCCCCGATATAGGAGCGGGTCTGTCTGCCATTGTAAGCTGAAAAGAGACCCACAATGAGGGCAAAGATGGTCGCGCCAAGACTCACCACTGCCAGCCAATCGAGCACTCCCATCTGCAGCTCCTCTTTCAAGCAGTGGGCCATGGGATTAGAAAGTGGGTTCGCATCCCTTCTTCGAAGGCGATACCATCATACCATACGGCGGCAAGAATCAAGCACGGATTCTGTAGGAGCGGCTTCCAGCCGCGACAAGGTCGCAGCACGCCTGCCCTGAGCACAGCCGAAGGGATGCTGCTCCTACGGCAGGGTGAGGATGATCGTGCCAAGCCTGTCCTGAGCTTGTCGAAGGGATGGCAGTCCTACACGGGGGTGACTGGACCCTGGGAGGGAAAGACCGTGGTAAAAGCAAGGACCCGTTGGCCGGCAAGAGTGATGCTTTCCTTGCTCTTTGTCTTGGTGACCCTCGCCCCGGCCCTGGCCGGGACCGTCACCTATACCTACGATGAGGCCGGGCGGCTGATCCGGGCCAACTATGGCGATGGGCAGGTCATCACCTATACCTATGATGCCGCCGGGAACCTGTTGCAGAGCCAGGTGAGCGCTCAGTCCACCGCTGCCCTCTCTCTCGCCAAGGCCGACGACCCCGATCCTGTAACGGTAGGACAGAGGCTGACCTACCGCCTTACGGTGACCAACGACGGGCCGGAGACAGCCACGGGGGTGACGTTGACCGACACCCTGCCCCTCGGGGTCACCTTTGTCTCGGCCTCGGCTGGCTGTCAGCGGTCGGGCCAGACGGTGACCTGTACCCTGGGCCCCCTGGCCAACGGCGCTACCGTGATGGTCACGATCGTCGTGCAGCCCCCGACGGCGGGGCCGATCACCAACACGGCCACCGGGGGGGGCATCGAGTACGACCCCAACCTGGCTGACAATACGGCCACGGCGGGGACGATGGTCACCCCAAGCTGTCTCAGGACTGGTTCTGCCCGCCTCAAAGGGAGGGTGAGGACGGCGGCGGGCCGTTCAATCTCCGGCGTCACGATGAAGCTCAGCGGCCCCGGCGGCTGCGGCGACACGACGACGACGGACGGTAAGGGGAAATATCAGTTCAAGAAGCTGGCGAACGGGACGTACACCGTGACCCCCAGCAAGGGGGGGTGTAGCTTCACGCCTTCGAGTCAGAGGGTGACGATTGGGGGGGGCACCGCTACAGCCGACTTTACCGGCACCTGTCCGTAGGGGGACGAGGGACGGGCGCTGCGAGATCTTCGCTCGAGGAGGGGGGTGAGCCCGTCTCACGGCTTGCACCCTGCACGAAGGGGGCATGGCGTGGGCGATGGAAGGGGCAGAGGGAAACGGCCTGATCGGCAGGGTGTGGCACCCTGCCCAGCAGCCCTTCGGGCGTGGAGTGTGCCTGCGGGGCGTTTGTCTTTTCAACGGAATCGCAGCAGGATGCTGCTCCTACAGTGGATGAAGGGATGTCCCTGTAGGAGCGGCTTCCAGCCGCGACCAACGTCGCCGGAGGTGGCTCGGGTCTATGCCTTGTTCTAGCAGCGGGGGGGTGAGCCGCGGGTGACCGCGGCAGATGAGCGCGAAGGAGGGTCCGATGGTTCCTCAAATGATCCACCGATGGGTGTGGGAGTGTGTGCGGGGGCGGGTCGGCCTGGCCTTGGGGCTGAGCCTGCTGCTGGCCATTGGCGCCTTGCTCATGCCTGAGATGGCGAGGGCCGGCACCACCACCCGCGTCTCGGTGGCGTCTGACGGCACACAGGGGAATAGCAGGTCTTTCTACCCAGCCGCCACTAACGATAGGGTCATCTCTGCCGATGGGCGCTACGTGGCGTTTATCTCTTTCGCCACCAACCTGGTGCCAGGCGACACGAATAGCACGAATGACATCTTCGTCCACGACCTGGAGACGGGCCAGACGACCCGTATCTCCATTGCCTCGGACGGGACGCAGGCAAATAGTGAGTCTAAGAGTCCCTCCATCTCGGCCGATGGGCGGTATGTAGCGTTTGATTCTGCTGCTAGCAACCTGGTGCCAGGCGACACCAACGGCGCCAGGGACGTCTTCGTCCACGATCGGGAGACAGGCAAGACGACCCGCGTCTCGGTGGCCTCTAACGGGAGGCAGGGAGACAGCCACTCTGAGGATCCCTCCATCTCGGCCGATGGGCGGTATGTAGCGTTTGGGTCTTTCTCCCATGACCTTATCTGGATTGACCTCGATGGCGATGGGAGGTGCGAAGAGGCAGAAGGCTGTGACATCAACGGCTCTGCCGACATCTACGTCCACGACCGGCAGACAGGGCAGACGACCCGGGTCTCTGTGGCCTTTGACGGCACGCCGACAAACAGCGGCTCTGACGAACCCTCCATCTCGGACGATGGGCGCTACGTGGCGTTTCTCTCTGCAGCCACTAACCTGGTACCAGGCGACACCAACGGCCGGTGGGACGTCTTCGTCCACGACCGGCTCACAGGTCAAACCACCCGGGTCTCTGTGGCCTCGGACGGGACGCAGACAAATAGTTGGTCTGACTTTCCCTCCATCTCGGCCGATGGGCGGTATGTAGCGTTTGATTCTATTGCTAGCAACCTGGTGCCAGGCGACACTAACGGCTTTGGGGACGTCTTCGTCCACGACCAGGTGACAGGCCAGACGACTCGGTTTTCCATTGCCTCGGACGGCAGGGAGGCAAATGGCGGTTCTTCCTGGCCTTCCATCTCTGCGGATGGGCGGTATGTGGCGTTTGCGTCTAGTGCTAACAACCTGGTACCGGGTGACACCAACGATCACCCTGACATCTTTGTCCACGACCGTGGGCCAATTCCCAACCTCACGGCCGGCTGCACCCCCTGTGCCGAGAAGACGGGTGAGCCCATCCAGACCGGGGCGGGTGAGTACTTCACGGATCCCCATGTAGATATCAATCTTGGCGGCCCGATGCCCCTTTCTTTCAGTCGGATCTACGCCGCACGTTTACAGTCTGAAGGTGTCTGGCAAAACAGCCTCGGGCCGAACTGGATGCATAATTTCGATTTAAGGCTCCGGAGCAGCCCGCGCAGCCTGGATGTAGTCTATTACCGGGGAAAGATCATATCCTTCAAAAAGGGCGATATGACCCTCAATAACCCCGAAGAGGTCCTCTATGAGCTTCGGCAGGACGCCGACACAGGGGATTTCTGGATGATGGACCCTGCGCGCAGACTGGTCCATCATCTTAGTGTTGACGGGCGGCTGCTGGAGATCAAGGACCGAAACGAGAATACCTTGACCTTAGCTTACGATGGGTTTGGAAAATTAACCCAGGTTTCAGATGGCTTGGGCAGAACACTGAGCTTCATCTACGATGTCTCAGGGAATCTCTCCGGGCTCACAGACGGGACCCGCATATTGGCATTCAGCTATACCGACGGTGTGCTGACGGGCTTTACCGATGCGATGGGGAACACGACCGCCTATGAGTATGATATCACCAAGCCGTTACTTGGGCCCTTGCTTACAGCGATCGTGCTGCCCCTGGGCAACAGGCATCACATCCAGACCTACGATACACAAGGGCGGGTGATCCAGCAGGTGGATGCCTTTGCCAATGCCACCACCTTTGAGTACGACACGCCCGCCCCCGGCACCACCACCATCACCGATCCCCTGGGCAACCGCCGGACCACCGGGCATGAGCGGCAGAAGGTCATGACGGAGGCCACGGATGCACAGGGCCAGACCTCGAGTTTTGCCTACGACGACCATGATCGGCCCACCTCCTCCACCGACCGGCTGGGCAACACCACGGCCATGAGCTATCAGCCGGAGAGCGGCCTGCCGAC
>JACQHM010000080.1 GCA_016199025.1 Candidatus Methylomirabilota bacterium
GGAGAAACCGATCAAAATCACCAGGCAAGCAAATCGCTGGCGGAATGCGAACCCCCCAAAAGATAGGACAAATGTTGAAAACTTCGAAAAAAATGAGCGAACCGTGAGTTACAAGATCGGGGCCAACGTCATTGACCACTTCGAGACGGTGCTGGAGAAGCTCCGCCGGGCCGTCCAGAAGCTCTCCCGCTGGGGCTATCGGGAGGTCCACGTCGTGACCGACCATGGGTTCCTCTTGTTCCAGGCTGCTCCGACGGAGCCCAAGGTGCCTTTTCCGGCTGACGCGGCCCTCCTGCTCGACGCCCGGTATGCCTTTGTCCGGGAAGGGGTGCCGGTTCAGCACCTGACTCTCCCGTTTACCTTCGAGCCAAGCCTTTGGGTGGCGTTCCCGCGAGGAATTCGGTGCTTCAAGACGGCCGGCGAGTATATGCATGGGGGCCTCACCCTTCAGGAGGTCGTCATTCCGCACGGCCGACGCGTATCTCAATTTACCCTAGCTATCAGTTGCAGATGGATGTCTACACCTTCTTGCTGAAGCAGCTCGGCTACAAGACGGCTCCAAAAGCGTTTTTTGCGTTCTTTGTCGCTGTGAGGGACGAAGGGTTCCGGGGTCGCCTCCCATTCCGGGGAACTGTGGTGGAGGTTTCTCCGAAACCGGAACGTATTCCCGGTCTGTTCAAGCAGGCACTTGCTGTGGTCCAGTCGGATCGGATGCCAGAAGCAGGAAAGGAGTGCGATCTCTGCCGGTGGTTCGGTGAAGCCGGTCCGATTATCAGCGATCACGCGCGATGACATTGGTTTCATTTAGCTCAGCTATTCGAGCAGGAGACATTTCCTGTTTCAGCTCGATATGGTCCCCGATCCGCTCCAGGTGCAGCGGGATAAAGAAAAGCTCCTGGTTCTCTCCGAGGGCACCCACTGGGCCACTTGGCCTGGTCACGATCACCGCCGTGAGTGTCTTCTCCCGCTGGTGGATCTCCTGGCCGAGCTGTTCTGCCGGCTGAAGCGGCCCTGTCTCCTGCTTCCGGAACCCCTCCCAGGTCAGCCGCAGCATCTCCAGGGTCTTCTGACACATCTCGTGGATCTCGCTCCGAAGCCTCTCAGACATCCAGACGACCACCTCCCCTTCCATGGTCGTCCCTCCTTCTCCTCATGATATCCAAGCCGAATTCTGCCTTTATCTCACTTGTAGCCCCCTTGTCCCTGCCTTGTCAAGCCAAATTCCAGGTCCGAAACCACATCCAATGGCTGTCAGGCCGGCAGGGGCAGGGTCAAGCGGAGGCGACCACCCTATGCTTCAGGCTGCACAGGCTGACCGCCGACGGTCCGAGAGCCTTCAGATCTTCGAGTCTCTTGACAAGAGACCCTCTTAGGGTATAGAAGGGATTCGTCGCCAAAATGGGATCAGCAAAGCATTGACAAGCGGCGGAAGGGGAGAGGGATGATGGAAGAGACACGGAAGTTCTTAGCCCAGATGGGCCTGCCGGGCCGAGACGCCTACGACCTGCCAACCTCGGCTCAGCGCTTTCCCGACGGGGCCCAGTACCGCGTCGAGATCCCGAGCGTGGAGGGCCCCCGGGCGTTGAAGGCCGTCATCGAGACGGCGAAGAAGCTCGGCCTCCAGATCGACCGGGTGAGTCAGGGGAGCGGGATCATGCTCCTGACCGACGAGGAGCTCCGGGAGATGGCGGCCTTGGGCCAGCAGCATCAGATGGAGGTGAGCCTCTTCGTCGGCCCCCGCGCCGGGTGGGACATCGGGGCACAGGTGACCTCCCCGGCGGGGAAGATCCTCGCCGGGCGCCTCCGGGGGATGGACCAGCTCGTCTACGCCGTCGAGGACGTGAAGCGGGCCTGTCAGTTGGGGATCCGGGGGGTCCTGGTCGCCGATGAGGGGCTCCTGTGGGTCTTGGACGAGCTGAAAAAGGCAGGCCACCTGCCGGGCAACTTGGTGATCAAGGTCTCGGTGCAGATGGGTCAGGCGAACCCGGCGGCGATCAGGATGATGGAACTTCACGGCGCCGGGACCTATAACATCCCGACGGACCTGACACTTCCGCAGATCGCGGCCATCCGCCAGGCGATCACGATTCCCCTGGACATCTACGTGGAGGTTCCTGACGGGTTCGGCGGGTTCGTGCGGTACTATGAGATCCCCGAGATCGTCCGGGTTGCCGCTCCAGTCTACCTCAAATTTGGCCTGCGGAATGCCCCCGATATCTATCCCAGCGGGAGCCACCTGGAGGAGACCGCTGTAAAGTTAACGGTCGAGCGGGTCCGGCGGGCAAAGATGGGCCTGGACATGCTGAAACGCTATTCCCCAGAGGCGGTGTCGTCGAAGGTCGGCGCCGAGGGGCTGGCGATCCCGGAGCCGTCAGGGGGTTGAGGTTTATGGGTTTCAGACAAACTTCCCCCGGGCGGCGATCTCCCACACCTGCTCGAGCGTCCCACGGCGTACGCCAAAATACATGTCGTGGATGTTGATCGTGGTATCGCCGTGGCTCGGCAGGAGCCGGAGCTTATCCCCTGACCTGATGCGGACGCTCGGATCGGCGAGCTGGATCTTCCCATGCTCCTCCGAGAGGGACACCACCTTCATGTCCTCGTGCCCGACGACGGTCGGGTAGCCGAACTCGTGGGTGATGGCTTTCATCCCGGCGTCCACCACGATGAGCGTCGGGCTCGGCCGGCTCACGACCTGCGTGAGAAGCGTCAGGGCGCAGTCGAAGCGCTCGCCAACCCCTTCGATCGATTTGTACCGCCCGTCCATGAAGACATACGAGCCGGCCTGGATCTCCGTGATACCTGGGATCATCCCCGTGATCATCGCGGTCCCGGTCCCCCCGGAACTCACAATCTCGACCAGGAGACCGCTTTGCTCGAGCAGTCCTTTCGTGTCGATAAGCCGCCCGATATCCCGCTGACAGGCGGCTTCCCGCTCGGCGAACTTCTCTTTGAAGACTAGGTGCCCTTCGTAGCCCATGAGCCCTCGAAATTTCAGGCCCTTCGCCGCCAGCACCTCTTTGGCGAGATGGAGGGCTGGTTCAGCGGGTTCCACCCCGCACCGGTTCATGCCCACGTTGACCTCGACCAGTACCCCTACCTCCGCCCCGGTAGCCTCCGCCGCCTGGGACAGTTCATGCACGTTCACAGGATCGTCCACGGCCACCGTCACCGTGGCATGCCGCGCCAGGCAGACGACCCGCTGAATCTTCTCTCTCCCTACCACTTGGTTCGCGATCAGGACATCCTTCACGCCGCCCCACACCATGATCTCTGCCTCGCCCGCCTTGGCACAGGTCATGCCGATGGCCCCTAGGGCGATCTGTTTGTGGGCAATGAGAGGGGTCTTGTGCGTCTTTACATGGGGGCGGAGCTTGGCCGGCTTGTCTTTGAAAAAGTCGGCCATCGTCTGGAGGTTACGTTCCATCACGTCCAGGTCGATGAGCAGGGCAGGGGTATCGATGTCGTGTAGGTCGATGCCTAAGGGGGGTCGAATCATGCTCATCACCTCTTTTCACCGACGGTAGCGTCCCATCAGCTCGGCCTGGGCGAGGATATGGTTGGCCATGGCGTTCAGGAGTTCCTGTTTGGTGGCGCCCGGCCCGAGGGCGGGCTCGGCGTTCAGGGCGTAGAGCTTGAAGAAGTAGCGGTGGGCCGGCCCCTTGGGCGGGCATGGGCCCCCGTAACCGATCTTGCGGAAATCGTTTCGCCCCTGTTTCCCGCCCCCGGGAAGGGTCGGCTGGGTCGGGACCCCCTCCGGCAGCTCTCGTATTTCGGGCGTCAGGCCGTAGAGGACCCAGTGGACCCAGGTGCCCACGGGGGCATCCGGGTCGTCACAGATCAAGGCGAGACTCTTCGTCCCCGGGGGAGGGTCCGTCCAGCGTAACGGCGGTGAAATGTCCGGTCCATCGCAGGTGTACTGCTTCGGGATCATCCCACCTGGTTCGAAGGCGCTACTCCTGAGCTGGAGTTCCATCGGGTTCCCTCCCCTCTGCCTCGCCTCTGTCGTCTCTGGATTCTGATATCCGGCCACGAACGCCAATCCGACGACGAGACTCATCCTCACTATGAAGCCCTTCAGCATGCCCTATCCTCTCAAAAGTCCTGTGGGGTGAAGCGCACCAGGTAGGCGGCTAGGACCCCGCCGAAGTCGGTGAGCTTCAGGAGATCCAGAGCCGAGAAGTCCGGCCCCGCCTCCCCCGGGGTGGACGCCTTCCGGCTGACCTCGAAGACGCCTACCGTGCGTCCATCGGGGTCCAGCAGGGGCACGGCCAGCATCTTCTGGATTGGGCGGGGGGGCCGACCGGGCACGAGGATCCGCTCATAGATATGCAGGTGCGGGACCGCAGCCATGTCGTTGTGGAAGATGCCTCGCTTCGCACGTACCACCTGACCGGCCACGCTTGGGGCCATGATGGGAAAGAAGTTCAGCTTGCCCCGGTACAGCTCCAGGGGATAAGCGAAACGCAGAAGCCGGCCTTGGTCCTTCGCCAGGAGGACCCCCACCTCGTCATCACCGACCTGGAAGGAGCCAGCCAGGTAGTTGCCAATGCGGGTGAGGATCTGCTCGAAGAGCCCCGCCGGTGCCTGGCTGGGGGGGAGCTTGGCCAGGACCTCGAGCTCCTGGCACAGTTCCTGTTGGAGGCGGTCGAGGGCCCGCCGCGGGCCTTTGCGCCGTTCCAGGACGCCGGGAGGAGGCTTGGCCAGGTGTGGAGGGGTCGTCCGGCGGTCACCTTTTCGTCGATCGATCATCGTTCCTCGATTTGCTTGCCTGAGGGTGGGTCAGAGACCCTCGCCGTCAGTAGGCCGTTAGAAGAAACGTTTCTCCCAATCCGTCTCCCACATCGGCAGGAATGCCCCCTCAACCGGGGGGTGCTCGCGGATGGCCTCCAGGTTCAGCTCGACCCCGATCCCGGGGCGGTCAGGCACCTGGAAAGTCCCCCCTTCGACCGAGAGGGCCCCTCGGACTAGCTCCTTGCGCCATGGTGTGTCAAAGTCGTCAAAGCTCTCCTGGATCAGGTGGTTGGGGGTGCAGGCCGCCAGTTGGATGGCCACCGCGGTCCCGATCGGCCCCACAGGGTTATGAGGAGCAGCAGCCAGATAGCAGGCATCCGCCATGGCGGCGATCTTCTTTGCCTCCAGGATCCCCCCACAGTGGAGGATATCAGGTTGAATGATATCCACGCACCCCCGTCGGAGGATCTCCCACCACTGATACTTCGTGTAGATCCGCTCCCCCGTGGCGATGGGGATCCGGACCTGGGAGGCCACCCGCGCCAGGGCATCAACATTCTCGGGAGGGAGTGGCTCCTCGTACCAGAACGGGCGGAACCGCTCCAGCTCCCGGGCGAACTCGATGGCCGTGGCGGGAGAGAAGCGGCCATGGCATTCGATCAGGATCTCGACATCGGGGCCCACGGCGTCCCGGACCGCCTCGACAATCGCGATGGAACGAAGCTTCTCCTGTCTTGGGACCTCTCGGTCGGCCGACCCAAAGGGATCGAACTTCAAAGCCGTGTACCCCCGCTCGATCACACCGCGGGCCCCCGCCGCGAAGGCTTCAGGCGTCCGCTCCCCCACGTACCACCCGTTGGCGTAGGCCCAGACCCGCTCCCGCACTGGGCCGCCCAGGAGTTGGTAGGCGGGTACCCCCAGGGCCTTCCCTTTGATATCCCACAGGGCGATCTCAATCCCACTGATCGCCGTGGTCACCACCGGCCCTCCCCGCCAGAACTCATCCCGGTACATCCTGAGCCAGAGCGATTCGATCTGGAAGGGGTCCGCGCCCCGGAGATATCGCTTGTCGAACTCGTGGATGAGGGCCTCGACTGCCCGCTCCTTCCACTCGAGGGTAGCCTCTCCCACCCCGACCAGGCCCTGGTCTGTGTGGACCTGGAGGAAGAGGAGGTTCCGCCACTTGGTGCCGACAGTGAAGGTCTCCACATGGGTGATGCGAAGTTTCATGAGATCCCCCTCATGCGACCGTGAAAGCATCATGCCGGGACTTTGATCTTTAACGCCCATCCCGGGGCGATGTAAGGAAGAGATCGTTCATCTCTCCCGGGTCGATTTCTCTCTTGCCGCTTGGAAAGGCAGGCGGTATGGCTGATTGTAGCAGGCTGATCAGCCTGGTGCAAGGGAAAGGATGGGCGTCTTCGAAAAATCAAGGGGCGCTCGATGCTTCTCTCCCCACCGGGGCTTCACTCCCCACTTTCTCTGTCTTCCGGTTGCGGAGCCATCGAGGGTCCCGGCCGTCAGCTTTTTTTTGCGTCCTTCTTCCTCGGGGAGGAGGAATGGCGACTGAGATACTCCTCCACGGCCTGCTCCAGCGCTTCAGAAGCGGTTAGGACCTCCTGACCCGCCGAGCGACGCTCTTCGACATAGCCGCGGAGGCGTTCCCAGACCTCCGGCCTGATCCGGATGTTCTTGGTCACCCGGGTCGCCTCCTTCACCTGGGGTCGGGCCGTCTGGGGCTTGGTTCGGCCATGGATCCTCGGGAGGTACCCCTGCTTGGCCAGCTTGGCCAGGAGCGTCTTCATGACGGCAACCGTCATCCCGAAGCGCTCCGCCAAGTGCTCGACAGGGACCCCCTGCCTGTAGAGTTCGGCGATCCTCAACTCCCGCTCTTCATTCATCGGTCTCCTCCTTCCCTCACTTTTGATCGACCATGCCCTGATTTGGTGCCTCCGATAGGCACTTGCCACCTCTACTATAGCTGGGGAAACGATTAGCTTCAAGGGAGATTACACCTTGACACCTCCCGGGTTCTATGACACACTCCTCTCTGGGTCGGTCAGGCCAGTCCTTCCGAAGGCTGCTTTCCCTTTTTTCCTCGTGGTCTTCTCAGGAAGCCTTGGTGCGAGGGGCGGCGTAGCTCAGGGGTAGAGCAGGGGTCTCATAAGCCCTTTGTCGCAGGTTCGAATCCTGCCGCCGCCACCAAGGAAATCAGCCACTTCTGAACGTTCCCTGGTGTCCTGTCAGCATGTGATACCACACCTAAGTCCCTGATTCTTCCAGGCAATCTGACGTACATTGAAAACCTGATACCATCGCTTGGATTTCAAGGACTTAGGGCATATCTATCAAGTATTAGCCGGACACCAGGAGAATTTTCCCGGTGTCCAAATCGTGTCTATCCGCTCCCCCTATTCCTGTCCAAAGAGCGATCCTCCCATTTTCCTAGGATCTCGGGTTCATTTGCCCCCTTGCCTCTCCTCGCGGTTGACACCCGCCTCGGGGAGCATTACCATAGGGTCGCTTCAACTTCTAGGGGCCAAGGGATGCGAAGCGTTACAAAACCTTAAGAGAAGGAGGGGCTATGATGTCCAGGAGGCAAGGATGGAAAGTTTTGCAAGCTGGTCTCATGCTGCTCGGTTTCGGGTTGGCCACCTTCATCTGGCTTACGCCGGTCCATCTCACGGCCGAGCTTGCCCAGGAGGGGATGCCCGCAGAGTTACAGGAGCTTGTGCTTGGCTTCCGGCAAGTAAACACCGGCGAAATCTCGGATGCTGTGGATCGGGTCACAGGGAAACGGGGCTTCATGTCCCATGAAATGCGCCCCCTTTTCCCCGCCAAGATCGTTGGCCCTGCTGTAACGGTCTCAGCTCGCCCGTCTACAAAAACAGTCCCCCCCAGCCACGCCCTAGAGCTCATTGATACGGCTGACCCGGGCAGTGTCCTGGTCATCGTCATGGAAGGAAAGGATGGCAAGGACATCACGGCCATGGGCGGATTGATGGCGACGGCTGCCAGTATCCGAGGCCTGGAGGGGGCAGTCCTTGATGGGGCGGTCCGGGACACCCGGGAGATCCAGGAGGTTCGGTTCCCCGTGTTCTCGCGGGGCATCACCCCCTCCACCTCGGTCGGGCGCTACGAAACGGTCGGCAAGCAGGTTCCCGTGGTGGCCGGTGACGTCCAGGTCCGGCCGGGGGATATCATCGTGGGGGATGTCGATGGGATCGTCGTGGTCCCCCTGGAGCATGCCGCCGAAGTCCTGAAGGTGGCCAAGCAGCTTGAGGAGCGGGAGAAAGCGATGGCGAGGGAGATCCGGCGGCAGCGATCGATCCTGAAGGCCCTGGAGCAGATCGGCCGGATTTGAGGTTCCCCCTCCTTACCGTTCTGTAGTGAGCACACGCGTTAAAGGGGCCTTAAGGTGAAGCTTTCCATCATCATGCCTGCCTACAACGAAGAGAGGACCATTGAGGAAATCGTCAGAAAGGTCATGGGGATGGATGTGGGCCTCCCAAAGGAGCTGATCGTTGTGGACGACAGTTCCAGCGATGGAACTCCCTTGCTCCTCAAGCGACTCGCCCAGACCTATCCGGATATCAAGGTCATCTTCCATAAGGAGAACCTGGGGAAAGGGGCGGCGATCAGGGCCGCCCTTCAACAGGTGACAGGGGATGTGGTGATTATCCAGGACGCCGATCTCGAATACGATCCCCGCGACTATCCTCGGCTCCTGGCCCCGATCCTCGAGGGACAGGCCGATGTCGTCTTTGGCAATCGGTTCCATGGCGGTCCGCACCGGGTCCTTTACTTCTGGCACGCCGTCGGTAATTGGCTCGTGACCACCCTCTCCAACATGCTCACGAACCTGAACTTAAGCGACATGGAGGTGGGATACAAGGTCTTCCGGGCCGATGTCCTGAAACGGATCAATCTGACTTCCAACCGCTTCGGCTTCGAGCCCGAGGTCACGGTCAAAGTGGCGAAGCAGAAGTGCCGGATCTATGAGGTGCCGATCTCCTACTTCGGCCGGACCTATGAGGAGGGGAAAAAGATTACCTGGAGGGACGGGATCGCTGCCATTTACTATATTCTCAAGTATCGTTTCTTCGGTTAATGCCACAGGGCCGGTCCTGAAGGGTTTCCCTCAACAAGGGCGGAAGGGCCGATGTGACCGCCGTCACATGACGTTTTTTCCCTTGACAGCCCAGGACCTTTTGGTCTAATTGAAATACCTCCTTCTATGCCTTCTATCAGCAACCGTGGGTCGTGATTCGTGAAACCTGAAGCGTGAGTCGTAGTTCTTGGTGGAGGAATATGCCGAAGATTCTCGTGACCGGCGGGGCCGGTTTTATCGGTTCCCACGTCGTTGATGTCTTCCTCCAGGAGGGACACGAGGTTGTCGTTGTGGACGACCTCTCCTCCGGAAAACTCGACAATCTGAACCCGCAGGCGACCTTCTATAAGGTGGATATCACCTCCCCGGAGCTGGAGGAGGTGTTCGACCGGGAGCGACCGGAGGTGCTCAACCACCATGCCGCCCAGATGGATGTCAGGCGCTCCGTGGCTGATCCCCTCTTTGATGCCAAGATCAATGTTCTGGGCAGCTTGAACCTCCTCGAGGCATGCCGAAAATACGGCACCAGGCAGGTCATCTTCGCCTCCTCGGGTGGTGCCCTTTACGGGGAGCCGGACCTGGGACCTGAAGAAGAGGACCGTCCGTTACGGCCTGCCAGCCCCTACGGGGTCGCAAAGCTGGCTGTCGAGCGATACTTACAGGTCTATTGGCAGCTCCACGCGATCCAGCCTATCAGCCTCCGCTATGCCAACGTCTATGGCCCCCGTCAGGACCCGCATGGCGAGGCAGGGGTGGTCGCGATCTTCATCGAAAGGCTTCTCCGAAAGGAGCCCCCTCTCATCTTCGGGGATGGGGAGCAGACCCGGGATTTCGTCTACATCGCCGACGTGGTCGAAGCCAACTTTTTGGCCTTGCACGGCCTGATGGCCGCCCACGGCCGGCGGCCGACCGACCCGTGGGTGTTCAATATCGGAACCGGGTTGGAGACCTCGGTCAACAGGCTCCTCTGGCTCTTGGAGGAGACCATGGGTACTGAGAGCCATCCTCTCCATAAGCCGCCAAGGCCGGGGGAACAGCGGCGAAGTGTCCTCGATGTCCGGAGGGCCGAACGTTTCTTGCGCTGGGCGCCCCGGGTCGGGCTGAAGGAGGGCTTACAGGCCACCGTCGCCTGGTTCCAGAAGGCCCTCTTGACCCAGGGGCCTTGACGTCGTCGAGCCTATCGCTGAGATCCCCTGGATCTCCGCTCGAAAGGGAAAACCTTCGTGGACTGGATGATCGTCTTGTTAGGCTTCGCGGTCGGGATGATGGTGGGCCTCACGGGGATCGGAGGCGGGGCCGTGATGACCCCTCTCCTCATCCTCTTCGTGGGTGTCAGACCGGTCATCGCTGTCGGGACGGAC
>JACQHM010000090.1 GCA_016199025.1 Candidatus Methylomirabilota bacterium
GCAATACGTAGGTAATGGACAGAGAGCTCCCGCCGGTCTCGCTCGGCCATGAACTCGTCGAAAGAGGGGAAGGCTTCCCGCCGCTGGGCCAGCTCTGCCGCCATCTCATCCAGTTTCGACAGCGAGAGTTCCACCCGTTCTCGGTCCACTCGACGCCCGGACATGTTATAACCTCCTTGAATCCTCGCTCGAAGGAACGTGCGAAGCACGGCGGTCAGGTGCAGATGATCCTCCCAGTCAGCCAGCAGGGCTTCAAGAAGCCGGGTCGTGATTCCCGGTATTCGCTCGTAGAGGAGGATCCCTTGCAGCAGGATCCGTCTCCTTAGGGGGAGCGGAGTGCGATTGAGGGGGATGAGATCAACGTTGTCAGCCTTCAAGAGGCGGCAGAGGGCCTCGTACAGATCCTCGTAGGCTTCAAAGGAATATCGCTCGAACAGAACCGCGATGTCCACATCGCCTCCCAGCCTTCCTTCAGCCAGGGAGCCGAAGAGATACGCCGCCGCCACCCCCCCCTCCTGAAAGAGGGTTTGGAGGCGATCCCGATTTTGGAGGATCTCCTCGAGCCGAAACTCCTTTGGGAAGCTGCAAAACTCTCGCCGCATGGTCTGGGTCCTTCATCGGTTGTTGATCGCCTTTAAGGTCGCCCCTTCCCCTGGAGCTTCCTGGCGATGAGCTCCTCGTAGAGCCCCTCCATCTCCCGGATCATCCGATCCAGGCCGAATTCCTTGGTGACCCGCTCCCGGCCGGCTCGCCCCATCTCCAGAGCCAGTTGGGGATCGTCCAGAAGCTCAATGATGGCGTCGGCCAACGCCTGAGGGTCCTTCGGCGGGACGAGGAGGCCGGTCTTTCTGTGGACGATCACCTCGGGGACACCGCCGACCTCTGTGGCGACGACCGGCTTCCCCGCCGCCATCGCCTCCAAGACCGCGTTGGGGAACCCTTCCTCCAAGGAGGGGAGGACAACAACGTCCATCAGGGCGAGGAGATGCGGGACATCCTGGCGGCTCCCAAGGAAGAGGACATCCTTTTCGAGGCCGAGTTCTCTTGCGAGATCTTCGAGCACTTCTCGACAGGGTCCATCGCCGATCAGGAGGAACATGACTTCCGGGGACTTCCGCTTGATCGCCTGGCAGGCGTGGAGAAAGAAGCGGTGCCCCTTGTAGTGGATCAGGTTGGCGACGATCCCGACGACCCTGGCTGCCTCTGGGATCCCCAGCGAAGCCCTGAGGGTAGGATCCGGAGGGAGGTCGTACAGGGAGGGATCGATCCCATTGTACATCACCCTGACTTTGGAAAGCTTCACCTTCTCCTGGTGGATGACATCTTCTTTCACCGCTTCTGCATTCGCGATGATCAGGTCCGTCATCCGGTTGGCGAGCCGCTCCGCGACGAGGTAGTGCCACTTCCTCTCTTTGAACCGTCCCAGGCTCCTCCGGCTGGCGATGACGATTGGGACTCCGGCTATCTTCGCCGCAAAGGTCCCAAGGATGTAGGCGTGGAACAGGAGGCCATGGACAATCTCCGGCTTCTCCTTTTTCAGATCGGCGAAGAAGGTGAGCAGGGCTCGGGCCACCCGGAGCGGGTTTCGCCACACCTTCAGGCCCCGCAGGCCGAAGCATCGGGTTTTAACCCCAGCCTCCGCCAGGTCGGTGATGAGTGGCCCTGTTGCGGTCAGGCAGAAGATGACCGGCAGGAACCTGGACCGGTCGAGCCCCTTGGCCAGGGCGACAAGCTGGCGCTCGGCCCCCCCCAGGTCGAGGGTGCCAATGACATAGGCGATCTTGACCTTCTCGCTTCCTACTTTATGCCCCATGGTACCGATAGAGCTGGTAAGAACCTTCCTTCAGGAGGAGCGCAAAGGATCGAAGGTCGAGGGCCTTCGGATCCACATACCCCTGATCGATCAGGAGGAACGTCAAGCCATGGGCCTTGAAGAAGGCCTGAAACGGTTGCTTCAGGACCGGGAAAAACGGCTCCAGCTTGTCATAGCCGGAGCTATGAGCTCCCCATAGCACCTTCCGCTTCGCGAGATAGGCGATGGGGTCGGCGACATGGGTCGGGATCGTCATGACACCGCCCGGCTCGGCCTGTTTCAAGTACTGGACGATCTTCAGCAACCCGTCATCGACCTTCCCAATCGTGAGGGGGCGGATCGTCCTCAAGATGACGAACAGATTTAAGGCTAGAAGCGGGATCAACAGAAAGCTCGTGGCTCCCCATCCTCCGGCCCCTAGGAGGAAGGCGAGAGGAAAGGCTGCCAGCTTCAGATACTTCAGCCCCTCCCCCAGGAACCTGAGTGGGGGAAGAAACGTCGTTATGAGGGTGAAGAGGTAGATCAACAGGAGCCATCGGGTGCAGAAGTGTTGAACAGGGGACCCCGCCTGTCCCAGCAGGAGGGGAAGGGCCAGGATGTAGAGGTTGTGGGAAAGGAGGACCTTTAAGTGCCAGATGAAGCCTTGAAGACCCGGCCTGTGGAACCTGCGAGAAGGGTTGTCCCCCGAGTCGGCCCTGTTCCTGTACAGTGAGGAATCGTACACCTGGTGGGCGCCAAGATTCAGGAGGTTTCTTCGCCAGAAGCGAAGGATCTCGAGGTGGCCTTTCAGAAGTTTCAGGAAGAAGCCCGTGGAGAGGAGAAAAGCCATTCCGAGGGCGGCTCCCAAAGCCAGGAGGGGTTCTCCCTGGCGGATCCATAGGGCCTCTCCAAGCAGGATGAACAGAAGGCCTTGCGACGAAAGTTTATGCGTCAGGAGGAGCAAGCCACCGAACGCTGCGATAGGGAGATACCCGAGGAAAGAGCGGCTCAGCTCGAGGGCGAGGAGAAAGAGCATCGTCATGGTAAAGAGGAGGCTTCCAAAGCTTCTGGAGTTTAAGTTGAGGTTCTCGGCGATCAGTGTCGGGGTGGTTGCATACACGACCCCCGCAAGGGCGGCCGCAGTGACGCTCTTTGTGGCAAGAAGCGTGAAGAGGGAGAGGACGAGAAGTTGGAGGCAGTCGATCGCGGGGGCAATGGCCCAGCGGTACCGCTTCAGCAGGGCTTCTGGGAAGAGGGAGAGGAGAACCGGGAAGCCGGGGGGATACCACTGTTCCTCGATGTCCAGGAGGAAGTAGGGGAGCGTGACCGGAATCCGCCTGGATCGTTTCAGCTCCTCGACGTAGAGGAGGTAGTACCAGGCGTCTCCCCCTTGGCTCCCCCCGGAGGTGAGACTCCGGGTGCGGAGGAAGAAGGCCAGGACTATCACGGCTGCTCCAACCAGGATCCCTCGAAGGAGATGAATTCCGATCATCATCGAACGTTCACCGGGCGAGTGCCAGGATGACATGGCGGATCCCCTGTTTGAGAAGGATCGGCATCTCAATCTGCTCCAATACCTCCACGTCCTTCCTGCTGAAGAGACGGGACCATCTTGCGAAGAGGAGCGCGAGGATCATCGTCCCTATCAGGGTGGCGGCCCCAAAGGCGACGCTGTCCGGGGAGAGGTTTGCCCCTAAGACGAGAAGGGTCAGGAGAGGGGAGAGGAGGGCCCGGGATCCTCTCATGGATAACCGCCTGTTGCCAACAACGAGGTACAGGGTGGAGCTTAAGGCGTAGGAGAACGAGGTCGCGACGGCGGCCCCAGCGATCCCGAAGCGGGGGACGAGGAGGAGATCGCCCAAAAGGTTCACGAGGGCCATCAGGATGTTGATGCCCGTGCTCTGCTTGGTGAGGTCGTAACTCGCAAGGATCGGAGTGTACATCACCGACACGCTCTGGAAGGCGATCCCCACCAGGAGGATCTTGAACGGGAGGACGGCTCCGGCAAAGTCGTGGCCGAAGAGGAGGGTGAACAGGGGAGGGCTTAACGCCGAGAGGAGGGCCAGCAGGAGGCTCCAGGTAAAGGTCACCTGGGGCGTCAGCTGGGTAATGTATCGCTGGACGAGATCCTGACGGTCTTGAACCCTCAGGGTCGTCATGATCGGGAAGGTGAGGGTGGAGAGGACCATCAGGAGTCCGGAAAAGGCCAGCATCCCCTGGTAGGCGATCTGGTAGGTTCCCACCTCCCTGAAGGGGAGGTAGGAGCGGATCACGTAGAGGTCGATCCAATCGACCACGTATCCAGCCGAGAAGGCGAAGATCAGGGGCCAGGAGTAAGAAAGGATCCTCTGAAGGATAGACCGATCAAGGCTGATGGGGAGGATGTCTCGGACCTTCAGACCCGAGGCCCCAAGGAAGACCTGGAACGCCTTGGAGAAGAGGATGGCCAGGATGACCATCCTGGCATTGACTGATGGCCGGAGGAGGGCGTACAGGACGAGGAGCCCAATGTAGAAAATCCGCTCGAAGAGAGAGGTCAGGGCGTACCGTCGTATGCGGCCCAGGGCCTGGAGGATGAGCAGGGTATGGTTGGAAAGGGCGATGACAAAGATCATGGCGTGGATGGTCCAGAGGTCCCGCTCGGGGATCCCGATGTAGCGGGCCGCGGGGCCCCGGATGAGTGTTAAGGCGATGACTGAGAGCGTCCAACAGAGGAGGAGGAGGAGGGAGCGGGCAAAGAAGGTCTTCCGGATCGACCCTTCCTGGAGGAGCTCCTCCCTCCCGAAGCGGACCAGGGCATTTGAGGTCCAGTTGATGCCGAAGAGGAAGGCGAGCTGGGCGACGCTCACTGCCAGGGCGAGCACCCCGTACCCTTCCGGACCCAAAAGCCTGGCGGCTAGGGAAGCAGAGAGAACCCCCAGTGGCATCAGCAGGAGCTGAACCCCGGACAGGGAGAGAAAGTCCAACCAGGTTCCGTTGAGTTCCTTAACGGACATGAGCCGAAGCCCTCTCGATAACCTTGGTCTCCCCAGGGTGGAGGACCTCCAGGGGATACCGTGTTCCTCGGATATCCAGGATGAGACCTTCCTTCGAGTCGGACGAGGAATTGTGGATGAGAACCTGATCACCCTTCACAAGGAGGCGGAGTTCCTCCCACTCGTTGAGCCTTTGGTAGACCGCTGCCGCAGGAGCCACCCACCAGCCCTCTCTCATAACCTTCTCCACCGCGTAGAGGAACCACTCGTAGTTCCCCCCTGCCCTAAACGCCTCCCCCTTCGCGTGGGCCGGATGGAAGATCATCGTGTAAGCCCCGTGGGGGAGGAGGCCGGCGTTGGCAAAGATGAGGTCCGTCATAGGTGGGTCTGGTTCCATGAAGGCCGAGCTGTCCCATCCCCGGAGGGTTCGGGACCGTTCAAGGGTGCTGACCTGGAGCTTGAAGGGGAACCAGAGGGGAACACCGACATCGGGATGCCGAACCGTGATACGGCTTCGATGGGAGCCCCGCGAGGCGGAGTAGCGAAGGCAGGTGAAGCGGAACATCGTGCCGAGGCCAAGGAGATCGGGGACATGCTCATAGAGGTGGTCCATGGCCTCGATCGTCTCCGGGTAGTAGAGGAATCCCCCATGGCGGTGGGCGGTGAGGAACGGGACCCTGAACCGTTCCCTTGCTCTTTTGACCTGATCCGTCAAGCCCCATCCGGTGATCGCCCGTTTATCGGGGCGAAACGACCGACTGGGGAGGAGACCGAAGAAACGGGAGATCCGGTTGCTGGGGAAATGGAAGGCCCGCTCGATCAGGGGGTCCTCGGCGGTCTCCTTGAGCCAGAAGTCGCCATTTTCATCGAGGAGGATGGCATACGTCGCCGGCACCCGCTGTGCCTTCTCGAAGTCGAGGTAGGCGGTCTCCCGGGAGCTGTCCGTATCGTGGCGGAGGACGAGGACATGATCGTGGTCCCCCCACGGCCGGATCCGGACCTGACCGAATCCTTCCCATCCGTATCGGGAGACAAGCTCCATCAGGAGGAAGGCCATCCGATCCAGGTAGAAGTTCCCGGCGTCGCCCAGGAGCCCCCGGACAGGTTCGAGGTCCAGATGCCCTTGGAGGAGCCCCCCGATGAACTCGAAGATCGGGAAGGGGAGGAAGAGGGCCCTGTCCGAGAGGATGATCCCATCCCCGTCCAACTCGTGGGTGCTCATCGCCTTCGGGTCATCGGGGTTCTGAAGCTCTTGGAGGGTGGCGAGGCCCTTTGAGCCGGGGGCGGCCTTGGCCCGATAGAGGGTGTAGTTCGGCGGTGAGACGAGGCAGGGCTCGGTCCAGAAGGCCGGAAGACCTTTGAGCCCGATGAACCCCCGAGGGACATAGGGGATCTTCCCTTGGACGCCGAGGAGCTGATCGGGGAGGTTTGTCACTCCGGAGATGACGAGCTTCGTCTTCCCTTCCGAAACCTCCTGGAGGATCTTGACGGTCCGTTCCTCTAGATGTTTCGCGTTCGGGATGAAGATCAGGTCGTAATCCTCACAGGTTTCCACGGAAACCTCCTCCTCTTGGAGGAGGTCAAACTGGACAGCGAGCCTTCTTAACAGACTGGCCAGCCCATTGACTGCCAGGTAGGCGTGCTCACCTTGGAGCCAGTGGAGGACCGAACCGGCCCCCCGGAACCGGTAGAGGGCACCTTGCCGTCTTGCCTCCTCGATGTGGGCCAGGTGGCTCGGTTCGCTGGAAAGAACGGCGATGTTCTGACGGAAATCCATGGGTCTCCTGCTCAAACCTTCCTGGCGATGACGTTGATCGCCCCTCGGTATCTCGGGGGAGTCAGCCTCACGAAGAGGGAGTCCCGATCGAAGATGTCGAAATCCCTGGCCAGCAGTACACGACGCAGGAAGTTGATGGAGTGGGGGAAGACCGGGGCGTAGAAAATCTCGGAAAAGATCCTCTCGATGCGAAAGCCGGATCGCTCGAGGAGCGAAACCAGTTCATCCTGGGAGTAAAGGCGGTAGAAGTCCGTGTCGCCGAACCTCCCGGCAAAGAGGTTCCTGAAGCAGCAGCGGTTGGCCACCTGGAAGCTGACGTATCCCCCATGCTTCAGGATCCTATGGACCTCTCTGAGATGGGCCCCTGGATCCTTCACGTACATGAGGACCTGGAAATGGGTGACGAGGTCAAAGGCAGATCTCTCCAAGGGGAAGCGATCGCCTGAGAAGACGATAAACCTGGCCTTGTGAACGCTCGCCCAGAAAGGGTGGGGCTGAAGATCGAGGCCAACAACGTCGAAGCCAAGCTGGACGAGGAGGGCCGCGATTCTGCCACGGCCACAGCCGAAATCTAAGGC
>JACQHM010000083.1 GCA_016199025.1 Candidatus Methylomirabilota bacterium
ACACATGGATTTGTCTCAGCACTCCTCAATGTCGCCGAAGCACTCCTAAGGACTCATGTAGGGGCCTCCCCTCCTGGGGCCTCCTCTTGGCCGGGAAGGGCCGGTTGGCCTGGACGCCCACTGATCCCCTCCAGCCTGGCTTCAAACCGGGCCAGGGCCGAGGCGGCCTCGTCGTACCGGTTCTTCGCATTCGTCAGGTGCCTTCCCACCACCTCGAACGACTCCCGGAACTTTTCTAGGTCCCCCGAGAGGCGTCCTAAGTGCCCCAGGATCTCCTGGGCGTTCCGCTCGATCTGGAGCCCTTTCAGTCCCAGGACGATGGCCTGGAGGTAGGCGTAGAAGCTGTTGGGGGAGACGGGGATGACCTTGCGTTGGAGGGCGTAGGCGGCGAGGGACTCGCCACCCCCGGGCTCGTCCTTGACGATGACCTCGTAGTAGACATTCTCCGCCGGGATGTACATGAGGGCGAAGTCGAAGGTCCCCTCGTCCGGAAGGATATATTTGCCGGCGATCTCGTCCACCCGGGCCTTTAGGTCCCGGGCGAAGGCCCGCCGGGCTCCCTGCCGCCTGGCCTCGTCAGCTTCCTCCAGCATCCGCCGGAAGTTCTCCAGGGGAAACTTGGCATCCACCGGGACGAGCCGGTCGCCGATCCGGATGACGGCATCCACCCGTTCCCGGCTCCGGAAGGTGTACTGCATCGTGTAGTGCTCTTTGGGGAGGATCTGGGCCAGCAGTTGCTCCAGCATCGTCTCCCCCAAGGCACCCCGAAGCTGGGGCGGCTGGAGGATCTGCTGAAGGCCGGCGATATCCTGACCTAGCTCCAGCATCCGCCGGGTCGCCTCGTCCAGCCTCCCGAGCCGGCCATGGACCTCACCGACGACTTGGGCGGCCCGATCCAGACGCTCGCCAATGTGTAGATGGGCTTGCTGGATCAGGGCGGTGCTCTCCTGGAGACGCTGGTTGAGCTGGGCCGTGAGTCCCTCCAGGCTGGCCCGGGTCTGGTCCCGGAGACTTTCAAGCTGTTGTTGGAGGAGGAGGATGGCAGGGTCCGGCTCCCGGCTGGCCTTGAGCCGCTTCAGCTCGGTAAGTACCCGGAGCAGGCTATAGGCCAGCAGGACCGCAACAAGCAGGAGACCGATAGCGATGACAAGGGTCCAGGTCGGCATGGGGTCATATTCCTCATAGCCTTGAGGAACGGCCATCAGGCGCGGGAGGGAGGTCAAGCGTCGGAGGCCGAGGGTGGGGAGACGGTCCGCAAAAAGAACCGAAAGGTGGAACCCTGTCCAACCCGGCTCTCCACCTGGATCCGGGAGCCATGGCCCTCCACGATCTTCTTCGCCAAGGCGAGTCCCAGGCCGGTGCCGCCGTACTGGCGGGTGGATGAGCTGTCCACCTGATAGAAATGTTGGAAGATCTTCTCCAACTGGTCCTCGGGGATGCCGATCCCGGTGTCCGAAACGCTGATCTCCACCAGTTCGACGTCCTCAACGCCCGTCGCGAAGGGCTGCCGGCCTTCTTTGGGGGATGCCTGGAAGGGCCGGCCGGTGACTACGCCGGCGGCGAGGCAGATGCGGCCGCCGTAAGGGGTGAACTTCACAGCGTTATCCAGGAGGAGGTCGAGGACCTGGGCGATCCCCTCCGGGTCGGCGATCACGTTGGGGAGCGAAGCGGGAGCCGCCAGGGTCAGGCTGAGTTCCTTGGCCCGGGCCTTCTCCTGAAAAGCTTCCACCTTGGCCCGGAGCAGGGAATCAATCGAAGCCTCCTTAAGCTGCAGGTAACCCCCCCCCTGACCGAGCTGGACGAAGGTCAGGAGCTGCTCGATCAGGCCTCTTAAGCGCCGGACACTCTCCGAGATGATCTCGAGGCCCGACTGTTGCCTGGCCGTCAAGGGGCCCGGATGCTCCGAGAGCAGAAGATCGACATAGCCGATGATGGGGGCCAGAGGGGTCCGGAGCTCATGGGAGATGTTGGCCAGGAAGTCCGTCTTCATCTGATCCAGCTCCTTCAATTCCTGGTAGGCCGCGCGGAGTCTCTCGTAGAGCTGAGCGTTCTCCAGGGCAATGGCCGCCTGGGAACAGAGGATCGCCAAAAGCCCCTCGTCCTCCTTGGTGAAGGTCCCTCCCTTTTTGTTCAGGACCTGTAGGACCCCGATGATCCCCCCCCCCTTATGGTGAACCGGCATGCAGAGGATCGTCCTGGTCCGGTAGCCCGTCTTCTCATCCGTCTCCCGGTTAAATCTAGGATCCTGATAGGCATCGGGGATGTTGACGCTTTCCCTTTTCTCGGCCACATAGCCGGCGATCCCGGAGCCGACCTTCAGGCGGATTGTCTGCCGCTCCAGGCCCTGGGCCACCTTGGACCAGAGTTCCCCCCTCTCCTGATCCAGGAGGAAAAGGGTGCTCCGCTCGGCCTCAACCACCCGGGTTGCCTCCTGCATGATGAGCTCCAAGAGGCGATCTAGGTTGGTCTCGGCGTTCATCACCCTGACGATGTCCAGGAGGATAGCGTACTTGTTGACCTGCTCCCGAAGCCTGGCGAGCTCCCCGGATGATTCCTGGGACTTCTCCGTAGCCATGTTCCCCTCGCTCGCGTTTAATTTTCCCGGAAATGGAAAAGATCCATGGTCCGTGCCGTCTATCGGAAGACCTGGAACACCAACACCGATCCGGAGACCCCGGCCGTCCCCCCCAGGAGCACCTGGAGACGGCGGTGAGGGTCTTCAGGGAACGGGGTGATCAGTGCGGCCAGCGCGTAGGATGAGAGCATCACCAAAGGGCTTTCGGTCAAGAGGGTGAGAAGGGTCCCCAGGGCAAAGGCCACGACGGCACGGCCACTCACCATCCCCCTGGCGGAGGAGGCCTCTCCCTGAAGACGGGCCATGAGAAGCGCCAAGAACCCCACGAGGACGAGGACAGCGAGGGGCACCAGAGGAGGGAGGTGCTGGACCCCCACAATCACCCGTCGGAGGAAGGGAGCGAGAAAGCCGAAAAGGGTGACGTAGGCCACGACGATCACGACCACGGCAGCGAAGAAGGCCGCCGCGGCTGAAACATCCTTGGCCCCTTTGGCCAGGGGATGGTAGGAGGCGGACGCCAGGTCCACGGCCAACTCCATGGCCGTGTTGACAAACTCGGCAAAGAGGAGGAGCGCCACGGCGAAGAAGAGGAATAGGCGCTCCTGGGAGGAAAGGGGGAAGAGGAGGCCCAACGCGAGGAGGAGGAACGCTACCAGGAAGACGAAGCGGACACTCCTCTGGGTCTTCGCGGCGTAGAGGATCCCTTCGAAGGCCACCTGAAGACGCCCCAGCCAGGATCGCGTCTTGCTATCCTTTGGGGAAGCAGGCAGAGAGTAACCTCCTCTCCAACCGACGCATCCTTCGTCGCTCCTCCGGGGTGACATGGTCGTAGCCCAACAGGTGGAGGATCCCGTGGACCAAAAGATGGGCCATCTCCTCCCCTAAAGGGCGGCCGTGCTTCAGGGCCTGCCGTCTGGCCGTCTCCGTCGAGATCACCACATCCCCTAACAGCAGGGCTCGGGGCTCGGGGCTCGGGAGCCGTGGGACTGATGGCTGGTGGCTGATGGCTGGTGGCTGGTGTCCCAGAGGGGGAAGCTGAGGACGTCGGTAGGTCCCTCGTCGCCAAGGTACCTTTCGTTCATGCGGGCGATCCGCGCGTCATCAACGAAGAGGAGGCCGCATTCGGCCTCCTCCAGCCCGAAAGATCGAAGGGCCCCCTCCCCTACCTTCTTCAGGAGCTTCGCATCGACCTTCACCTTCCGCTGCAGGTTTTTAATAGAGATCCCCATGACGAAGGATGCCGGGCCTGTTTCTCGATAGGGGAAGAGAAACCAATACCTCAGCTCGACGTTTCCGATCCCAAGTCCAAGGTCTGGGGCATCGAATCGGTCCTCTGGAATCGAAGGCCGGGGGCCCGGGATCCGGGGTCCGGGGTCTGTTGGTAGGCGTCGTACGCCCTGATGATGGCCGAGACCAGCTCATGCCGGACCACGTCCTCCTCCGAGAGGTGGACAACCTTGATCCCTTCGATGTCTTTCAGGATCTGACGGACCTCGATGAGCCCTGACAGCTTCCCCGCGGGGAGATCTACTTGGGTGATGTCCCCAGTGATCACCGCCTTCGACCCGAACCCTAAACGGGTCAGGAACATCTTCAT
>JACQHM010000085.1 GCA_016199025.1 Candidatus Methylomirabilota bacterium
CCCGCTGCTCATATTCTTCCCCCTTGTTCAGGGGTAGCGCCACATTCAACCGTGATCACCCTGCCACTGCCATAGCCGGTTGATGCACCTGCTTGGGTGGACGTCCTCGCGGTTTAGGTGCCACCCGATTTCACCATCCTTCGCCCCCCCTCTCGACATCCTATTCGAGTCTAAAATACTCCAAAAAACACAAGAAGAGTCTTGACAATTTCCCTCAGGCACGATACCCTCCGGGTAAACCTAACCGCGTAGGGGGGGTCGCGATGGGCAAGGCGCTGACGGTCACTGAACTGGCCAAGTATCTAGGCTTGGCCAAAGACACAGTCTATCGGAAGGCGAAGGCAGGGGAGATCCCCGGGGTCAGGATCGGGCGGAGCTGGAGGTTCCCTAAGGATCTCATCGATGAGTGGCTGAGGCGAAAGGCAGAGGCAGGAGGGGGAAAGAGGCGCAAGCGGAGGATCAACCTCAAAGCCTACCACCTGGGAGTGAAGGGTACGTTACGCCGCGAGGAGATCTACGAGCACCTATGAGGCCCGGTGACCCTGTCTTCCTGGATACCAATATCCTGGTCTACGCCGTCGATCGGGATAGCCCGTTGTACCAGAAGGCAAAGGCGATTGTAGACCAAGTGGACGCCGGGGAGATGAATGCCTGTATCTCCCCTCAGGTCTTGGGAGAATTGTATGCGGTTACGACAACCCCAGGGAGGATCAGGCGTCCCCTTTCGCTCAAGGGCCGCTCTGAGGGTCGTCTTGAGCTTCTTGCAAGCGGACACGCTCTGGAAGATCTATCCGAAGCCGACGACGACCAACCGAACCTTTGCCCTCGTCAAAACCTACCGGATCGCCGGACGGCGCTTCTTCGATGCCCAGATTGTGGCGACGATGCTCGATAACAACGTCGGGATCCTCTACACGGTCAACGAGGGGGACTTCAAGAGCTTCCGTGAGATCGAGGTGATCAATCCTTTCCGGTAGCGGCTGTCAGCCCATTACTGCCGTAAGCATCCTTAACAGTCCCATCCCAGGGACTTTCGTCAATCCCAGCCCGATATGTTCGAAGTGGGCATCGGCTGTGAGCGCTTCTTGAATGCTCAGCTCCTCGCCAAGGCCAGTTCACGGTTGCAACAGACGATTGACCAGCTCAGGTCCGATCTCCGGAGCGGGAAGCTCCTGTCCCTCTTCGGGATCGGCGTCAAAGGTGCCCGCTGACCAACTCCATGGTGATCTCAGAGGGAAGTTCAACCGATAAGGCGGGGCGAGCGGGGGGACCCAAAGGGGTCCCCCCGCTCGTTTTTCCATGTGACGATTCCCACAGGAGGCTGATTTCGATTGACATTTTACAAGGAATTTTCTAAGGTTTGAGCGTCTACACTGTGATGACTTCTTGGCTGAAGAGGTCTAGGGGTGCCGACATTCAAGTATACGGCGACCGATCAGAAGGCTCAGGTCATTAGAGGGGCCATGGAGGCCAATGACGAGAGGGCCGTCATCGGTTGGCTCCAATCCAGAGGGTACTACCCCCTCAGGGTGGAGCGGCCTGGGGTGCAGGAGGTAAAGCGACCTGGGCTCCTCTCCTCGCTTCGAGGGATCCGAAGCGACGAGGTGCTGAGCTTTACCCAGCAACTGGCCACCCTGTTAGAAGCCGGGCTGGAGCTGGACCGCTCGTTAGGCATCCTCGTCGATCTCACCAGAAACCCGCGCCTCCAGAAGATCCTCCGGGACGTCCTTCGGGATGTCCAGGGCGGGGTCTCCTTCGCCGATAGCTTGGCCAGACATCCGAAAGTCTTCTCCCGCCTCTTTGTCAACATGGTGAAGGCCGGGGAGGCGGGGAGCGCCCTCGAACCGATCCTGGGGAGGCTGGTGGCCTTCCTGGAGGGGATCAAGGAGGTCAAGGACTTCATCATCTCGGCCCTGATCTATCCCCTCCTCCTCACCTCCGTGGGCGGGGTGGCGGTGATCGTCCTTCTGACCTTCGTCCTTCCCCGCTTTGCCAAGATCCTGGAATCCTCCGGCGCCGCGCTGCCCCTCCCCACCCAGATCCTTCTGACAATCAGCGGGTTCATCAGCGGCTACTGGTGGCTCCTGGTTGGGCTGGTCGTCGTGGGCCTTGCCGCCTGGCAGGGGTATGTGCAGACGGAACCAGGGCGGAGGGCCTGGGATGCCATGAAGCTTCGCCTCCCCATCCTGGGTCCCCTGATCCAAGAGGTAGAGGTTTCCCGCTTCGCCAGGACCCTTGGGACGCTGTTGGGGAGCGGGGTTCCGATCCTTCGGGCCCTCTCCATCGTCAAGGAGGTCGTGGGGAACCGTGCCATCGCCGAAGCGATCTTGAGCCTCTACGAGGGGGTGAAGAAGGGGGAGGGGATGGCGGCCCCGATGAAGGCGAGTCAGACGTTCCCGCCACTGGCCGTTCATATGACCGTTGTGGGGGAGGAGACCGGCAGGCTCGAGGAGATGCTCCTCAAGGTAGCCGAGGCTTATGAGCAACGGGTGCGGACCGCCGTGAAGCGCCTGATCGCCATCTTCGAACCCCTGATGATCCTCTTGTTAGGAGGGGTCGTGGCCTTCATCGTGCTGGCGATGCTCCTGGCCATCTTCAGCATCAGCGAGGTTCCCTTCTAAATTGAGTTTTGGAGGCATGATGAGCGTGAGGGGCTTTGATCATCCAAGAGGGTTTACGCTGATCGAGCTTCTCGTCGTCGTCATCATCATCGGCCTCCTCGCAGCCCTAGTCGGTCCCAGGCTGTTTGGGCGGGTGGGACAGTCGAAGCAGGTGGCAGCCCAGGCTCAGATCGAGCTGTTCGGGGCGGCCCTCGATCATTTCCGGCTGGACGCGGGGAGGTACCCGGCGACGGAGGAGGGGCTCAACGCCCTCATGACCAGGCCTCCAGGGGTGGAGAACTGGGCCGGTCCCTATTTGAAGAAGGATGTCCCCGATGATCCGTGGGGGCATCCCTATGTCTACCGGTCTCCCGGGGAGGAGAGCCGGGAGTACGAGATCGTCTCCTACGGGGCCGATGGGAAGCCTGGAGGGGAGGGGGAGGATCAGGATATTGTCAGTTGGCGGGTCCTTAAGCGAAAGGAAGGCTAAGGGGTTTACCTTGCTGGAGCTCTTGGTGGTGTTGATCATCATGGCCCTGGCAGGAGCGCTGGTCACCCCCTCGATCACCAAA
This sequence comes from Candidatus Methylomirabilota bacterium, assembly GCA_016199025.1. Classification (GTDB taxonomy): domain Bacteria; phylum Methylomirabilota; class Methylomirabilia; order Methylomirabilales; family JACQHM01; genus JACQHM01. Next base: position 3,173 of record JACQHM010000085.1, read on the forward strand.
GGTCTGGAGGGAACGAGGCTTCGAGGGGCCGCCTCAGACCTGGCAACCTTCCTGAAGCACGCCAGGAACCTTGCCCTCGCCCGGAAGATCGTCTATCAGGTGATCGTCGTCCCGGAGACCCAAAGCGCCTGGTTGGGCGCCCTGGAGGAAGAGCCGGGACAAGGGGATAAGAGGACAGGCTTTCATCCGGCTTCCGTTGCTGAAGTCTTCACCCTGCCGGAAGGGGTTCTGGTGAAGGGGGAGGGGCCGCTCTTCTTCGCCTTCTTCCCCACCGGGATTGCTCTCGGTGGCACCGTGGAACTGGAGGGGGGCGGGCAGAGCATGAAGGTCCATGTGGATCCCGTCACAGGCCTGGTCAGGATCGTCCGATGATGGCGCAGGGGTCAGGGGTCAGGGGTCAGGTGCCAAGTTTGAACGTTCACCTGGCCTTGAAGGTCGAACATCGAACATCGAACATCGAACATCCGAAGGGCTTTACATTACTGGAGGTGATGGTTGCCCTGACGATCCTGGCCATTGGCTTCGTCATCGCGCTGGAGCTGGCCGGCTCCACCATGAGGGCCGTCTCCACCTCCGAGGGGTACACCTCAGCGGTTTTCCTGGCCAGGCAGAAGATGGAGGAACTCTTCCTCAAACCGACCCTGGAGAAGGGGGTAGAAGAAGGGACCTCCGTCGGGTACCGCTGGCGGAGAGAGGTGATCGAGCGAGAGCCGGAGGAGCTCCAGTTGGGCTCCGGGAGGCCAAGGGCCAGGCTCCTAGAGCTCCGAGTCCGGGTCTCCTGGCCCGGCCGGGACAGGCAGAGGAGTCTCGAGCTGGTCTCCCTCAAAGCCATGGTAAACCCATGAAGTCAAAGCAATCGATGTTGGATGTTGGATATCGGGTGTCGGTGAACAGGTGTCCTGACGTTTGGATCTCTCCAACATCCAACACCGAACATCTAACATCCAAACAGGGGTTTACGCTGCTGGAGCTCCTCGTGGCCCTTTCCCTCGTCGCTCTCCTGGCCGGAATCGTCTTTGCAGGTTTCCGGGTGACTTTACGGTCCTGGGAGGAGGGAGAGGACCGGGCGGAAGCCCTTCACAGGAGCCGGGCCGTCTTCAGCCTCATGGCCGAGGAGCTGAAATCGGCTATCCCTCTCAAGCCCAAGGGGGACGTGAAAGAGTCCCCGGCCTTTCTCGGGGAGTCGGATCGGATTGAGTTTCCCACCGATTCGGCCCCGTTTCCCAGAGATCCGTGGCAAGCCATCCCGCGCCTCATCACCTATGCCGTCGAGGATGGTCCCTCCGGGGTCAGAGGATTGGTCCGACGGGAGACTCAGCCCCTCAAAGAGCAGGCGTCCCTGGTCACGGGCGAGGAGGAGGAGGTGGGGCTCTTGGATCCGAGGGTCATCCGGCTGCGCCTTCGCTACCTCGCCCCGTCGAAGGATAAAAAGGAGCCGGGGGAATGGCTTGACTCCTGGGATTCTACCAAGGAGCTTTCCGAGGGGAGGTCAGGGCTGTCACAGCAAAGGACAACCCAGCTTCCCCCCCTCCCTGAGGCGGTGGAGATCATCCTGACCATTGAGAAGGGAGGGCGGGAGGTGGAGCTTGTGCCCCTCGTGGTCTCCCTTCCCGTCGGGAGGCGCCTCTAACGACTCGATGTCCGATGTTCGATCCTCGATGGTGGAGGTTCAAAATGCTCAACCGCCTGATGCGCAGCATCGAAGGGATCAAAAGATGAGGTTCGCTCTAACATCGAACACCGAACATCGAATATCGGACAGGGGGATTGCCCTCCTCCTGGTGCTCTGGGCGATGACCCTGATCGGCGTCCTGGCGACGTCCAGCGCCTCCTCCATGCGGCAGGAGGTCCGCGCCGTGTCGAACTTTAAGGAGGAGGCCGAGGCGTACTACCTGGCCATCGGAGGGGTCCAGCGCGCGATGGTGGAGCTCTTGAACGCCGATCGAAACGAGGAGCCCAATTCGATCCAGTACGACACCTGGCAGGAGACCTGGAAGACGAACCCCGAGGCCTACGAGGATGTCCCCTTGGGAAGGGGGAGCTACCGGGTGACGGTTGTGGATGAGGAGAGCAAGCTCCCCTTAAACCGGGCGACCCCTGAGGCCCTCCGCCGTCTCTTCGAGGCCTCCGGTGTTGAAGGGGTCGCGTTAGACACCATCGTGGATTCTCTCCAGGACTGGCGGGACCCTGACAATTTCCATCGGATCAATGGGGCCGAGGACGATTACTACCTCTCCCTCCCCGTCCCGTACCGGGCCAAGAATGGGGACTTCGATTCCCTGGAGGAGCTTCTCCTGGTCAAAGGGATGACACCCGAGATCCTCTATGGGAGCCGGGGAGAGGGGGAGAAACGGTACAAAGGCGTCGTCCACGCTTTGACCGTAGATGGGATGGGCGGTGTCAATATCAATACCGCCCCTGCCGAGGTCCTGTCGGCCTTGGGGTTCAACGGGAGCGAGGTGGCCAGGATCCTGGAACGGCGGAAGGAGCAACCGTTCCGTCAGCAGAATGAGGTCAGGACGATCCTGACCAATCCATCGGACTTCAACAGATTCCTCCCCCTCCTCCAAGTCCGCTCCTCGACCTTCAGGGTCGAGGCGACAGGGAAGGTTGAAGGGAGTGGGATCAGGCGGCGGGTGGTCGCCATCTTCAGGAAGGAGGGTTCCCCGCGGTTCGGCAGCCTGCTGGTGATCCGTTGGGAGGACAATGCTATCCTTACCCCTTCGGGACATGTATGGTCTTTCGCTCCACCAGCTTAGGGATCGAGGTCAGGGACGACGCCATCAGGGCCGTCCTTCTGGGTAAACGGTTCGGGAGGATCCACTTTCTGTGGGAGGGGATCATCCCCTTGGCCGCCCCGATCCAGGAGGAGGGTGTGTCTCCCCTTCAGCGGGCCGCCGAAGCCCTGGCCGTCGAATTGAAGGCCCGGAAGGCCAGGCCTGAGGCGATTGTCCTTGGTCTCCCAAGGCGGGCGGTGACCTTACGGGAGCTGAAGCTTCCCGCCCTGGAAGAGGAGGACCTCCGGAGCCTCCTGGAATACGAGGCTGAAAGACATCTCCCCTTCCCACCCGACGAGGGTTTTCTGGACTTCCAGATCCTTTCCAAAGGACAGGGGACGTCCACGGTCCTATTCGTCGCCGCTGAGAAGGCCACGGTGGAGGGCTTCGTCCTTCCCTTTCAGGCGGCCGGTCTTGCTCCCACAGCCGTCTCCGTTTCTTCCTTTGCCGCCGTCAGCGCCCTCCTGTACGGATGGACTGCGGGTGAGAGGTCATTAGCCCTGGTGGCTCTCCAGCCTAGAGAGGCCGAGCTGGCCCTCGTCCAGGGGGGGGTCCTCCGGTACTGCCGAAGTGTTGTCCTCTCAGGCTCGTTGGATCCTGTGCTGGAGGCCCTGGAGGGAGCCGTCGGACTCTTAAACGGGGCGCCGGAGGCTTCGAGGCAGATCGTCGTGGAGGGGGAGGGGGAGCTTCGAGAGGAGCTTGCCTTGAAGCTTCTCGAGCGGATGGGGGTAGGGATTGCACCGTTCAGTCTCTCGAAGAAACTTAAGGGGCCCACGACCTTCCCCCCCCTAGCCCCCCTCGGCCTTGCGCTGGTCGGGCTCGGGGCGTTGGCCTCGAGGATCGATCTCCTTCCTGGTGAGCTGAAGCCCAAGAGGTGGGAAAAGGGCCTAGCCGTCATGCTGGGACTCCTCGGTTTGATCGTCCTCATAGGTCTCTCCCTCCTCTTTGCCCGGGTGGCCAAGGAGTGGTTCCTGTTGAAGGAGCTGGAAGAAAGGGTCAGCGGGATGCAGGCGATGGTGGAGGAAGCCAAAAAGCTGGCCGCCGATCTCTCCAGGCTGGAAGGGGAGCTGAAGACCTTGGAGCGGCTGGAGGCGAGCTCTCCACGACGGTTGGAAGTCCTCCGGGAGCTGGCCACCGTCCTTCCCAAAGGGACCAGCATCACCTCGCTGACCATAGATGGGGACGGCCTGAAGTTGAGCGGCTCCGCGGCCGATGCCGCCAGTTTTGTGGCCCTCCTTGAGGCATCTCCCATCTTTCAGCAGGTCGAGTTTACCGCTCCTCTCGTCACCCGGGATCGGGAGAAAGGACGTCAGGAGTTTCAGCTCAAGGCCCAGCTCGAAGGGAGCAAATAGGATGCTTGATGGTGGATGGTGGATGTTAGAGAGAAGAGCTTTTGGTCATGGCGCCCATCCGCCATCCAACATCTAACATCCAGCACCGAACATCGGTCTTATGAAGATCAGCGCCCGCGAGAAGCGATTCCTCATCATAGGTGGCATTGCCATCCTCCTCTTCGTTCTCATCCGATGGGGGGTCGGACCGGCCATCTCCGGCCAACAGGGGGTTCAGGACCGTCTCGCGCTGAAGCGGGAGCTCCTGGAGCGCTACCAGCGGATCCTGGAGGAGAAACGGTTGGACGAGAAGCGCCTCAAGGCCCTCCAGGAGGTCTACGCCGGGATGCAGAAGAGGCTCTTTTCTGCCGAGAAGCCAGGGGTTGTCACCTCCGAGCTCCAGGCGATCCTCCAAAAGCTCGCCCAGGCCTCCGGCGTGGAGGTGAGGACCGTGCGGTTCCTGCCGCCCAAGAAGATGGAGGTTTTCACCCGGATCGCCGTCGAGCTGAACTTCGGCGCCACGGTCAGGGATCTCAAGGAGTTCCTTTACCGGATCGAGGCCCACGAGCGTCTGCTCCTCATCCCAAGGATGGTCATTGTGGCGGGAAGTACCCCCTTGGCCCAGGTGACGATGGAGGTGGCGGGGTTCACCCCCTTGGTCGAGGAAAGTGCCGAGGGTCAAAGGGCCGGTGCCCCACGAAGGGGGGTCTAAGCGATGGGAAGACGCCTTATGGTCATCAATGCCCTCTTGAGCTTCGTCGCCCTTGGGCTCTTGGGGGCCCTGGGGTGGATCATCCTGGCCCCGGTCACTCTAGAGCATCCTCCGACGAGACCCCTGGTGGAACAGGAATTTAGGCCATCCGTCAGGAGGGCAGGCCCCAAAGAGGCGCCGTCCTATGAGGTTATCGTGGAGCAAGATATTTTCGCGAAGCCGACGGTGCCGGTCCGGCCGGTGGTGCCCCAGAAGGCGGTGACGCCGCCTCCCCCGCCCCCTCCTCCTCTTCCCAAGCTGCTCGGGACCATCATCGAGGAGGGGAAGGGACGGGCCATCCTTCAGGTTGGAACCGGGAGACCTGAGTTCTACGAACTCGGTGAGGGAGTTGCCGGGGGGGTCGTCGCCGGCATCTTTGAGGACCGGGTCCTTTTCCAGCGGGACCAAACCATCTCCGAGATCCTGATGCCCAAAACCATCGAGGCTGCCCCATCGCCCCTGCCCGCCGCCAAGGCTCCTCGATCTTCTCCCACTGTCCAAAAGGCGGTCCCGCCTCTTTTAGAGGAAGAGGAGGAGGAAGAGGAAGCCGATCTCCCTCCCCCCTCGACCCCCCAGGCGGTCTCATCGGGGGGGGACCTTGGCCTGGTGGTGGTTCCGGTCTTGGCCGGGGGGAAAGTCGCAAAGATTGTCGTGAACTCGGTGAGGTTCTTCAGCCCGGCCATGGCGGCCGGCCTCCAGAAGGGGGATGTCATCACCAAGATCAACGGGAGAGAGGTGACGGCGATGACGATGAACGAGGTAGACACCCTGCTCCATGGTGGGACAGGGTCGGTGGCGCTCGCGGTCCAACGTGGGAACCAAAACTTAGAGTTCCAGGTGGAAACCCCTTGACTGAGGGGACAAAGAATGGATGCTGGATGTCGGATGTCGGAGAAAAGGTGTCTTGACGTTTGGACCTCTCCAACATCTCACATCCAACATCCAACATCGAACATCATGGCGAAACCAACGTTTGCTCTCCTTGGCTTCACCGCCCTTCTCCTCCTCACCCTCGTGGCCTGCGCGCCTCCATTGGTTAAACGGGCTTCCGAGGATCCACCCCCCCTCACCAAGGTCCAGATCGAACAGGTCCCCCTTCCCCCGCTCTCGTCACCCTCCCTGGCTCCTTCCCCAGGGATGGAGTCCAAGCGGGTCCAACAGATCACCCAAGAGGCCCCTCCCCCTCCAGCCTCCCAGGAGCTGCCTTCCCCGGCTCCTCCAGCCCCCCCTCCGCCGGAGACCAAGCCCCCCCCGCCGAAACCTGAGGAGAAGCCCAGGTTTGTCTCCTTGAACTTCGAGAGCGTCGATCTGGAGCTGGTCCTCAAGGCCTTCGCTGACATCACGGGTTTCAACTTTGTCCTGGCCCCAGGGGTCAAGGCGCAGATCACGCTCCACACGGTGAACAGAATCCCCGTGAGCGAGGCCTTCTCCATCCTTGGGGCGGTCCTGGAGGTGCATAACCTGGCGGCGGTGAAAAAGGGCCCCATCTACAAGATCGTCCCCATCGCGGTAGCCCAACAAGAGATGCCGGAGTTGAAGACGGATCGGGAAGAGGTCGAGCTGGGGGAACCCCTGATCACCGAGGTCGTCTCCCTTGAGGTGGCTCAGGCTGAAGAGCTGGCCCGGATCATTACCCCCTTCCTGGTCAAGGGAACGAAGATTGTCCCTCACAAGCCGACCAACGCCTTGATCCTCTCTGGTTTCGCCTCCTCGGTGAATCGGCTTGTGGAGCTGATCAAGGCCCTGGACAAGCCTTCCCCCATAGGGCCCGAGCAGCAGATCTTCGTCTACTATGTGAAGAACGCCGATGCCAAAAAGCTCGCCGAGATCTTGAACACCCTCTTTGGGAAACGGGAGACGAAGCCTCCGGTCCCCGGACGTCCCCTGACGTCCCCTCAGCCTCTCCGTCCGGGCGCCCCTCCTCCTGCTGCTGTTCCCCAGGCTCAGACCCCCTCGACGGAGGTCATAGGAGAGATCGTCGTGGTCCCCGATGAGACGACCAATGCCTTGGTGATCCGGACAGCCCCTCAGAACTGGTCCATCATCGAGGAGACCCTGAAGAAGCTGGATGTCGTCCCGAAACAGGTGGTCATTGAGCTTCTGATTGCTGAGCTGTCCCTCACCAATGAGCTCCGGTTCGGGTTGGAGTTTTTCGTGCGAAGCGGTGAGTTTCAACTCCAGCAGCTCTTCGGCCTTGCCCCCGTCGTCCCCCCCGCGTTGGGCGTCCCGATCCCACAGCTTTCCGGCTTCACCCTCACCTTCATCAACCGGGATCAGCTTTTTGCCCTCTTAACCGCCATCGATGCCTTCAGCCGTTTGAAGGTGCTGGCGACCCCTCACATCCTGACGGCGGACAACATGGAGGCCAGGATCCAGGTGGGCCAGGAGGTCCCTATCGTTACCCAGGAGCAGGCTTCCTTGACCGCCCTCACCACGACCACTCCCCAGCCAACGCAGCCGTCCAGCAACGTCTTCCGAAGCATCCAGCAGAAGGATATCGGGGTGATCCTGAAGGTGAAGCCCCATGTCAATGAGGACCGCCTCGTGACCCTGGACATCGAGCAGGAAGTCAGTGCCATCCTCTCAGAGACGACGGGGTCCATTGGCTCCCCCACCTTCAGCAAACGGACCTCCAAGAGCTCGGTGGTGGTTCCGGATCGGCAGACCCTGGTGATCGGGGGGATCATCCGGGAGGATAAGCGCAGGGAGTTCAGGGGCATCCCCTTTTTGAGCCGGATCCCCGGCCTGGGCTGGCTTTTCCGGAGCACCACGGATCGGACCGAGCGGACAGAGCTGATCCTCCTCCTGACCCCTCACGTGATCGCCTCCCCTGAGGAGGCCGCCGCCATTACCAAGCAGTTCGAGGAGCGGGCCAAGGCCCTCCAGGAGCAGATCGAGCAGGCCAGGAAGGATAAGAAAGGGGGGGGCTGATCCTGAATCGATGTTTTGAACCGTTCATCTGTCGCTTCCGTTAAGGCCTTCGGAGAGGAGATCGTGGAGGATCACTGGAAACGAGGGTTGTCGAACGCCTGGGCTGATGACCTCTTCGAGCGGATCCGAGCGCGGACCGTGGGGGTTGCCGTCATCGGCTTAGGCTACGTCGGCCTGCCCATGGCCGTGGAGTTCGCCAAGGCCGGGGCCAAAACGGTTGGCGTCGACGTCGATCAGGAAAAGATCGAGCGGATCAATCGGGGGGAGAGCTACATCCTGGACGTCAAGGCCGAGGAGCTGGCCCATCTGAACGCCCAGGGCCTCTTACGTGCCACCGCCGATTACGCCGCCCTGAAAGAGGCGGATGCCATCTTCATCTGCGTTCCCACGCCCTATACCAAGATGAAAGCCCCGGACCTCTCCTATGTCGAGGATGCTTCCCGAGGCTTAGCCGCGCACCTCCGCCCAGGCCAACTTGTCGTTCTCCAATCGACCACCTACCCCGGCACCACCGAGGAGGTGGTGCTCCCCCTCCTGGAATCCTCAGGGCTGAAAGTGGGGAGGGATTTCTTCCTGGCCTTCTCCCCGGAGCGGATCGACCCGGGGAACAAAGAGTACGGGGCCCGGAACACGCCCAAGGTGGTGGGGGGGATCGACGAGGCCAGCACGAGGCTCGCCTCGGCCCTCTTCGAGCTGTTCATCGAGCCTGGAAAAATTCACCAGGTCTCTACCCCGAAGGTGGCCGAGATGACGAAGCTCCTGGAGAACATCTTCAGGAGCGTGAACATCGCCCTGGTCAATGAGCTGGCCAAGCTCTCCGATCGAATGGGGATCGATATCTGGGAGGTTCTTGACGCCGCCGCCACCAAGCCCTTCGGCTTCATGCCCTTTTATCCCGGCCCAGGCGTGGGTGGGCACTGCATCCCTGTGGATCCCTACTATTTAAGCTGGAAGGCCCGCGAGTATGACTTCTACACCAAGTTCATCGAGCTGGCCGCCGAGGTCAACCAGAGCATGCCTTTCTACACAGCGAACAAGGTGATCGAGGCGCTGAACCGCCATGGAAAGCCCCTCCTGGGCTCTAGGATCCTGGTGCTGGGGGCGACCTTCAAGAAGGACATCGACGATGCCAGGAACTCGCCGACCGTGGAGATCCTCAAGATTCTTCTCGCCCATGGTGCTCAAGCTTCTTATCATGATCCCTACGTCCCTCGGATCACCTTCAATGAGCCCGTCATGGGCCCAGTCGGGGAACGGGTTCTAGAGTCCATCCCTCTCTCCGAGGGCTTTTTGGAGGGGATGGACTGCACCCTGATTGCCGTGGCCCATTCCTGCTTCGACATCCCCTGGATCGTGCGACATAGCCGGCTCATCGTGGATGCGCAGAACGCGACTAAGGGCATCCGGGAGGGACGAGAGCGGATCGTCAGGCTTTGAAACGTCCCAAAAATCTGTTGAATTTTGGAGCGGGATCGGCTTAAATAAGAAGGACTTTTCTAGCCACTAGCCACTAGCCACTAGCCACTAGCCACTAGCCACTGTTCACTGTGAGGAAGGCGGCCTGATGGGGCGATCGGCTTGGTATGAAGAGATCCTCTCCAAAGTCTCGGGGAAGCAGATCCTCGTCCTGGGCGACCTCATGGTGGACGAGTATATCTGGGGGAATGCCTTTCGGATCTCCCCCGAGGCCCCGGTCCCTGTCGTGGAGGTGAGAAAGGAGACGCTCCGGCCGGGGGGAGCGGCCAACGTCGCCTCCAACATCGTGGCCCTTGGGGGGAGGGCCTCCGTGGTTGGGATTCTCGGGAGCGATGTCCCGGGCGAGTGGCTGGTGGATGAACTGGAGGCCCTCGGGATCAAAGGGGATGGGGTGGTCATTGATCGGACCCGCCCGACCACGGTGAAAACCAGGGTCGTGGCGGGGAGCCAGCATATCGTCCGGTTCGATCGGGAAAGCAGCGAGGAACCAGGTGGGGAGGTCGTGGAGAGGCTCCTTGCCCTGGCCCTGGAACGGCTTCCAAAGGCGGATGCCCTTTTGATTTCTGACTATATGAAGGGGGTCATCAGCCCCAGGTTGCTCAAAGGCCTCCTCCCTGCCGCCAGGCGCTTGGGGAAAATCGTCGCGGTCGATCCGAAGATCCCGCACTTCTTCTCGTATAAGTGGGCGACGGTCATCACCCCCAATCATCACGAGGCGGCGGCCGTGGCGAGGACCCCCAACAGGAAGGAGGAAGATCTGGTCAGGATCGGATGGTCCCTTCTGAAGAAGGTCGGGGCCTCCGCCCTCCTGGTGACCCGGGGGGAGCAGGGGATGTCCCTCTTCGAGCGGGAGGGGAGGGTGGTCCATATCCCAGCCGTCGCGAAAGAGGTCTATGACGTGACCGGGGCGGGGGACACCGTCGTCGCTTCCCTCACCTTGGCCCTGGCGGCTGGATCGTCCATGCGGCGGGCGGCGATTATCGCCAACTATGCCGCCTCGGTGGTCGTGGGGAAGGTGGGGACCGCAACGGTCAGCCTGGACGAGCTGGCCGCTGCCCTCCGGAAGGGAGATGGGGGGTGAGGGTCGTTGGCATTATCCCTGCCCGCTATGCTTCCAGCCGCCTACCTGGAAAGCCTCTCCTCTCCATTGCCGGGAAACCAATGATCCAGCATGTGTACGAGCGGGCCTCGCAGGCCAAGTCCCTCGATTGGCTTCTCGTCGCCACCGACGATCCCCGGGTCAAGGAGGTGGTCGAAGGCTTTGGAGGCTTTGCCCGTTTGACCTCCCCCTCCCATCCTTCCGGCACCGACCGGGCGGCCGAGGTGGCCTCGGACCTCTCCTGCGACTTGGTGGTGAACGTCCAGGGAGACGAACCGTTGATCCCCCCGGCCCTGATCGACGAGGCCGTCCTGCCCCTCCTCCACGAGGCAACCCTCCCTATGGGGACTGTCTGCCGGAGGATCGTCGAGCCGGCGGAGGCCCTTGATCCCAACGTGACGAAGGTGGTCTTTGACCTTCAGGGCTTCGCCCTCTATTTCTCCCGGGCCCCTATCCCCTATGTAAGAGAAGGGGTTGAGGGTTTAGGGTTGCCGTTCTATAAGCATATTGGGCTGTACGTGTACCGGCGAGAGACGTTGCTGAAGCTGGCGAAGCTCAAACCCACTCCGTTGGAGGAGGCCGAAAGGTTGGAGCAGCTCCGGGCCTTGGAACATGGGGTCCGGATCAGGGTGGTGGAGACCCGTCATGACTCCTTTGGCGTGGACACGCCAGAGGATCTGGAAAAAGTTTGCCAGCTCATGGCAGAGGGTGCAGGGTTTAGGGATCGTGGTTCAGGGGGTCTTTAACCTTCACGATCCCCCGTACCCGGAATCCTGAACGCTAGGAGAAGAAGATGGGGACGAAGTTCATCGTTGTCACGGGAGGAGTTCTCTCGTCGCTGGGGAAGGGCCTGGCCGCCGCCTCCATCGGGCGCCTCCTGGAGGGAAGGGGATTCACCGTGACCCTGTTGAAGTGTGACCCCTACATCAACGTGGATGCCGGGACCATGAACCCCTTCCAGCATGGGGAGGTCTTCGTCACCGAGGATGGGGCGGAGACGGATCTCGACCTCGGCCACTACGAGCGGTTTACCGATGTGGTCTTGACCAGGGATCACAATGTCACCACCGGTCAGATCTATTACTCGGTGATCAGCAAGGAGCGCAGGGGGGACTATCTCGGCGGGACAGTCCAGGTGATCCCCCACATCACCGACGAGATCAAACGGGCCATCTACAAGGTTGCCAAGGGGGTGGATGTGGTCATCGTTGAGGTAGGGGGGACGGTGGGCGACATCGAAGGCCTTCCCTTCCTGGAGGCGATCCGCCAGTTCAGGGCTGACGTGGGGCGGGAGAACATCCTCTACATCCATGTGACACTGGTTCCCTACATCGCCACGGCCGGGGAGCTGAAATCGAAACCGACCCAGCATAGTGTCAAGGAGCTCCTTCAGATCGGGATCCAGCCGGACATCCTCCTCTGCCGAACGGACCGCTTCCTGCCGAAGGAGCTCAAATCCAAGATCGCCCTCTTCTGTAATATCTCCGAGCGGGCGGTGATCACAGCCAAGGATGTCTCCACTATCTACGAGGTCCCTCTCGTCTTTCACCAGGAGGGGCTCGATGCCCTTATCGTCGAGCTGTTGAAGCTCCCCGAGACGCCTCAGGACCTCTCCGTTTGGGAAGGGATCGTCGAGCGGATCAAGCATCCCTCGAGGGCTGTGGAGATCGCCGTCGTCGGCAAATACCTGGAGTTAAAAGATGCCTACAAATCCTTGATAGAGGCCATCGCCCATGGCGGGATCGCCAACGACGCTCACGTTCGGATCAAACCGGTGGATGCGGAGGGGGTGGAGCGGGACGGGCCGAAGCAGTACCTCGACGACGTCTCCGGTCTCCTGGTGCCAGGTGGCTTTGGCGTCCGGGGGGTCGAGGGGAAGATCGAGGCCATCCGGTACGCCCGAGAGGAAAGGATCCCTTTCTTCGGGATCTGCCTGGGACTCCAGTGTGCGGTCATCGAGTTCGCCCGGAACGTCTGCGATCTTCCGGGGGCGAACAGCCGGGAGTTCGACCTCCACACGCCCTATCCTGTCATCGACCTCCTGCCGGAGCAGCGAAGTGTCACCAACCTGGGAGGGACCATGCGTCTGGGGTCTTATCCCTGTCGGCTCATCACCCCCTCCAGGGCCTATGAAGCCTACGGGGTCGAGGAGATCACCGAGAGGCACCGCCACCGCTATGAGGTGAACAACGAGTACCGAACGCTTCTCGAAGAGCGAGGCATGCGGGTCTCCGGGATCTGGCCGGAGGGGGACCTGGTGGAGATGATCGAGCTTCTGGATCATCCCTGGTTCGTGGGGTGCCAGTTCCATCCCGAGTTCCGGTCGCGGCCGAAGCGCCCCCACCCGTTGTTCGCGGCCTTCATCAGGGCGGCCCTCAACCACCAAAAAAACAGGGTGTAGGGTGGAATGACAAGGGAAGTTTGCATCGGCAATATCAGGGTCGGGGGAGGAAACCCGCTGGCGTTGATCGCCGGCCCCTGCGTCATCGAGGGGGAGGACCATCTCCTCAAGACGGCCGAGCGGATTCAAAGGATCTGCGCTGAACTCCAGATCCCCTTCATCCTGAAGTCTTCCTACGATAAAGCCAACCGTTCCTCCATTCGGTCCTTCCGGGGGCCGGGGTTGAAGGAAGGTTTGAGGATCTTAAAGAAGGCTAGGGAGACCCTCGGCCTTCCCGTCCTCTCTGACATCCACCAGGTGGCAGAGGTTCAAGAGGCGGCCGAGGTCCTGGACGTCCTCCAGATCCCTGCCTTCCTCTGCCGTCAGACAGACCTCGTGGTGGCGGCGGCCGGGACCGGAAGGCCGGTGAACGCGAAAAAAGGTCAGTTCCTCTCCCCATGGGAGGTGAAGAATATCATCGAGAAGGCGACCTCAACGGGGAACCACAACCTCCTCTTGACCGAGCGGGGGACGAGCTTCGGCTACAACAACCTGGTGGTGGACATGCGATCCCTCCCGATCCTGCGGGACTTCGGCTACCCCGTCGTCTTCGACGCCACCCACAGCGTCCAACTGCCCGGTGGGGCCGGGACCGCCTCCTCAGGCCGTCGGGAGTTTGTCCCGTATCTTACAAGGGCGGCGGTGGCCGTGGGAGTGGATGCCCTCTTCATGGAGGTCCATCCCGACCCGGACCATGCCCCCTCCGATGGCCCCACCATGGTGCGGTTGGACGACCTTCGGGACCTTCTCCATCAGGTGAAGAGGATCGAGGAGGCCCTCTGGCGATGAACCATCTCCTCAGGGTCTTAAGATACACAGTCCCCTATAAGGGGTTAGTCTTTCTCGCTATCCTCTCCGCGATGGGGATGGCGGCCTTAAGTGCTGCCTCCATCGGGGCGATCCAACCTGTTTTTGATGTCCTCCTAGCCCCTTCGGGCTCATCCCTTCCCATCCACCTCCCCGAGGGCCTCAAGCCTTGGTTCGGGGGGTACTGGGAGGCCTTTCAACGGGTCTCGCGGGAGGACAGGATCACCTTGATCAGCATCCTCGCCGGCCTCTTGCTGGTTGCGGTCATTGTCAGGGCCTTCTTCTTCTACCTGCATAAGTACCTGACCGCCTACCTGGCCGAGCGGGTCATGATGGATGTCCGGAACCGGCTCTACGCCCACCTCCACACCCTCTCCCTTGGGTTCTTCACAAAGCGGTCCACAGGGGAGATCATGGCCAGGGCGACCTACGACGTGGACACCATCGGAAAGATGGTGGTTACTCTGCTCGAAAGTGCTTTAAAGGAGCCCCTCCAAATCCTGGGCTTTCTGACCATCCTGTTTTTGATCAAGTGGCCGTTCGCCCTTCTCGCCATCCTCACCTTCCCCCTGGCGGTCTATCCCATCGTGAGGTTCGGGAAGAAGATGCGCTCCAGGGGGACCCGCCGACAAGAGAGGTGGGCGGAGCTGAACACCATCCTCCAGGAGACCATCTC
>JACQHM010000015.1 GCA_016199025.1 Candidatus Methylomirabilota bacterium
AATACCGCCTGGACCAACGTGGAGAAGGCCCTGAAGAACCTCAAAGCCAAGAGACGTCTCACTGTAAAGGGCCTGACCTCTCTCCCGTTGGAAGAGTTGGCCGCCTTGGTGAAACCAAGTGGGTATTATACCATAAAGGCCAAACGGCTCAAAGCTTTCCTGGCCTTTCTTCAGGTACGGTATATAGGGAGCTTGGACAGGATGTTCCGAGAGGAGCCCTCGAAGCTTCGGGAGGAGCTCCTGGCCATCCCCGGGATCGGCCAGGAGACGGCCGACTCGATCCTCCTCTACGCCGGCGGCTTCCCCATCTTCGTTGTCGATGCCTACACGAAGCGGGTCTTAGAGCGCCACGGCTTGATCGACAAGGCTGCAACCTATCAAGAGATCCAAGAACTGTTCCTGAAGCACCTTCCCCAGGATGCCCCCCTCTTCAACGAATATCACGCCCTCTTCGTCGCCGTCGGGAAGCATTTCTGCCGGAAGGAGCCGCTCTGCGAGAAGTGCCCCCTAAGGGTGGACCTGGAGAGGAGTGGGAGATGGCCGTCCAAAATCGTCAGCCCCTTCCGGACCAGGACTGAATCCGATCACTTAAGAAGGTTAGAGCGCTGAGAGGAGGGCGTAGAGGGCGAAGTTACAGGGGGTGGGGATGCCCAGCTCCTGCCCCTTCCGCACGACGAACCCGTTGAAGGCCTCGACCTCTAAGGGTTTGCCCGCTTCCAGGTCCTGAAGCGTGGAGGTCTTGATGTCCGGGCCCATGGTCAGGGTCCACTGGACGTGGCGTTCGATCAGATCGTCGGGAAGATGGATCCTGAGGGCCTTGGCGATCTCGATGACCTCCGCGATGGTCCGCTTGGCCAGCTCCAGCGTCTGGGGGTTCGCGATGACCCGCCCGACGGGCCCCCCGATCAGGGTGTTGATGGCGTTGAAGGCGACATTCCAGGCGAACTTGCTCCACTGAGGGACCCGGACGTTGGGCGAGGCCTCGGCCTGGACGCCATGTCCCTTGAAGAAGTCCTCTAACTTCCTCACCCGCTCGCTAATCCCCCCCTCCGGCTCGCCGAAGATGATCCTTCCTCCAGCCGTGTGGATGATCACCCCCGGCTCGGGGATACTGGCACCGATGTAAACTGCGGCTTCGAGGACCTTCTCTTTTCCCACGACGGCGGCCATCTTCTCGCCATTGTCCACGCCATTTTGGAGCGACAGGAGGATGGTGTTCGGCCCCACCATCGGAAGAGCCCGCTGAATCGCCCGTTCGGTGTCGTAAGATTTCACTGCGAACAAGATGAGATCGACCGGTCCGATCTCTCCTGGGTCGGAGGTGGCTTTGATCGGCACAGAAAAATCCCCTTGGTAACTCTTCACGACGAGGCTCTTTGCCCGCAGGGCCTCCAGATGCCTCCCGCGAGCGATGAAGCTCACCTCCACATCGTGTTTTGCCAGGACACCGCCGAAGTACCCTCCGACGGCCCCTGCCCCCATGACGGCAACTTTCACATCCTCCTCCTTGTTGACGATGCTTTGAACCGGTTCTTGATTGAAATCCCTATCCCTCCGCCACCCTGACCCATCTTTGGAAAGGTGGTTCCCCTATCCAGATCAAACTGCCACTGTGCTACGATCGGTCCAAGTTGCCGGAGGACCTTTGGTTCTCCGCCAAAGCTAAGCGACCCGGGTTAAATTTGTTCTCAGACTGATTCTCCTCCTTTCCCACCTCCCCTGGCGGGAGGGGGCGAGGGGGAGGGGGAATAGGGGCGGTTCGCGAACCGCCCCTATTTACAGATCTTCTTCCGCCTTGCCATGACCGTGTCGCGGTCTCTTGTAGGGCAGATACGGGATCAAGCCGCGGCGGAAGGCCTCTTCCTGGATCTCAGGCGGCATATGGCGGGCATCAACGATCAAGCCGTTGACGGTAATCATCCAGGCCAATGGATTGGCATCGAGTTTGCTGGGCAAACACCATCGAGGATCAAACTGGATCATGCGAAACGTATCACGGATCAGTTTGGACTTGGCAGCGGTGGTGCTCTGGCTGACGCCGAATAGCTCACACAGCCGACCGGCACTCGTGTGGGGCTTTTGGGTTCTGTCGAACAGAAAATTCACGCTACCGATGGTGTAGACGATGGCGCAGGCCCAGGTCTGGAGATTCCCGTGCGTCAACGGCGAAGGACGTTTCCGGCTCAGGGCTGCCGCAAGCTTCCGGCTCAGCTCGGCATATTCGTCATTCAGATGCTTCTGGCAAAATGCATCTGTCATGCCGACGATAGCCTCAAAGGTGGGCCGCATGTGTTTCGGGACAGATTCTTTCCGTTGCTTGGTCATGGGATTCTCCGTAGGGGCACGGCATGCCGTGCCCCTACATACGCACATCAATTTTGCCAGTCACCACAGATGAAGCTGACCTTCTCACCAAAGTTGTTCATGGGTCAGGTCTGCTGTCGGCTCCACAGCACGTTGTAGCCTTCGACGAAGGCATTCACCGAGGCCACGATGATGTCCGGCGAGGTCCCCGTGGCGACGACCCGGTTCCCCTTGCTGTCCCGGAGGACCATCGTCACCTCCACGGAGGCGTCGGCCCCCGGCGTGTTGATCTCCACCTGGAAGTCGATCAGCTCGAAGAAGAGCTTCCCCCGGCTCTGGGCGGCGGCCTTCAAGGCGTTGATCACCGCATCCACCGGCCCGACGCCAGAGGCCGTGCTCCCTACCCGCTCGCCGTCGAAGAGGATCTTCACCTTGGCCTCCGGACGGCCGTGGAGGGAGGTGAACACCTGGAAGTCCTCGACGTGGAGAATGGGCGGGTGCTCCGAGAGCCCTTTCAACACGGTCTCCACGATGTACTGGAGATCCGCCTTGGTGATCGGCTTCCCCTTGTTGACGAATTCCGAGATGAGCTGGAGCGCTCTCCTGGCGTACTCCAAGGTCAGCTTGACGCCCAGCTCCGCCTTGACCCGTTCGACGAGCTGATTCACCGAAGGCACCTGCTCGAAGAGGTTCTTCCCCCCATCCTTGGCCCCTGCCGCCCTGATCTCGTAGAGCCTCAAGCGAAGGAACTTGTCCACCTCGGCCAAGGAGGGCTCGATGGTCGCGGGAGAAGGCAAGACCTTTAACGCGGCCTTCGGGTCTTTGAGGCCATTTCCCGTGGCGAGGCAGACCACGACCTCGTCGGGTCTGATCCGGCCGGTTTTGAGGAGATGGGGGAGCGCGGCAATGGGGATGGCCCCGGCGGGCTCGACGAAGATCGACTCCAGACGGGCCAGGTGTTGCTGGGCCTCTAGGATCTCGACATCACTGAGCGCGAGAGAGCAGCCACCCGATTCCCGGAGGGCCTGAAGGGCCTTCAGCCCATCAGGAGGATCGCCGGCGGCGACGGCCGAGCAGATCGTCTCCGGCTTCTCCAACGGGATGATCCGATCCAACCCCTGGTTAAAGGCGGAAACGATGGGGGCGCAGCCCTCGGGCTGGACCCCCACCATCCGGGGGAGGCGGTCAATGAAGCCCAACTCGTAGAACTCTTGAAAGCCCTTCCAGAGGGCGGCCAGGTTCGTCCCGGCCCCCATGGGGACGATGACAACGGCCGGGGCCTGCCAGTCCAGGTGCTCGATGATCTCGAAGGCGGCCGACTTTTGCCCCTCGACCCGGAAGGCATAATCACCGGCGAGATAGAAGCCATACTTTTCACTCATCGCCTCGGTCAGGCGAGCGGCGTCGTTGTAGGTCCCCCGGACCTGAAGGAGACGGGCCCCGTAGGAGAGGGCCTGGGAGAGCTTTCCGATGGCCGTCCCCTCCGGGACGAGGACGTAGCAGGGGAGGCCGGCAATGGAGGCGTAAGCCGCCACTGAAGCGGCCATGTTCCCGGTGGACGCCACAGCGATCGCCTTCGCCCCCTGCTCCTTGGCCTTCGTGATCTCCACCAATGTCCCCCGGTCCTTGAAGACCCCCGTCGGGTTCACCCCCTCGTTCTTGATGGAGAGGGATCGGAGGCCCATCTCCTGGGCTAAACGATGGCAGCGGTGGAGGGGGGTCCCGCCTTCATCCAGGGAGACCACGAGGTCCAGATTCAGGATCGGGTAAAAGTCCAGGTATTTCAAGGCCTTGATGGGCGAGCTTCGCAAGGAGTAGCGGTTCAAACGGGACTTGATGTAGCCCCAATCGTAATGAACGGTGAGGGGTTTCCCGCAGGAGGGGCAGCGGGTGCTGGACTCCTCCTCCCGGCAGCTCTTTCCGCAACTGATGCAGGAGAGCTCATAGAAACGGGAATCCCCTCGCTTCTTTGGGGTCTTCACCGCACCTCCTGGGATCCTCCTCCACCCTTCCCCTCCCCCGCGGCCTATTGTTGATTTGGGATTGCAGATTTCAGATTTGGGGAGGATGCCCCCGTTTTTCAATCCGAAATCCGAAATCGGCAATCGGCAATTCGGGAGTAGGTGTGGTGGACGATTAGGAAACAATTGGGGAGATAGTAGCCTGCTTGTTCACAGGCTGTCAAGGGACTTAACGAGGAGGGCCTTAATCATCTCTAGGTTGGGGGCAATGGCTTCCTGCTCGAAGCGGGGGTACTCACCCTTCAGGCCGGTCTCGCTCACGAGGCAGACAATGGTGGCGTCGGGATCGAGGGCTTTTTCCTTCACGAGGTTTCTTAAGGCGACAATCGTGACGCAGCCGGTGGGGCCGGCCCAAATCCCTTCCGTCCTCGCCAGGAGCCTCTGGGCCTCCAGGATCTCCTCGTCGCTGGCATCGGCCCCGAGCCCCTGGTTCGCTTTCAGGATCTCCAGGACCCATTCCCCCTTCTTTCCTGGGTCCCCCACGGCCACCCCCTCGGCAACCGTGTAGCCGATCCGCTGCGGCACAAGAGGGCGTCCCGTCTTCAGCGCTTCCACAATGGGATTCGCCCGCCTGGCCTGGGCAGCAACCATCGTCGGGACCTTCTCGCTCCAGCCGATCGTCTGAAGCTCCGTAAAGACTCGAAAGGAGGCGATGAAGGACTCCCCCACGGCAACGGGAGCGACAAAGTAGTCCGGGACCCTTCTCCCGAGCTGCTCGTAGACCTCGTAGGCCGGCGT
>JACQHM010000088.1 GCA_016199025.1 Candidatus Methylomirabilota bacterium
AGGATCATTGAGACGGCGGCAAAGACCTCTTCGACAGGGATGGCCGTCATGCACCGGTGATCAATGGGACACTCCCGTAACAAACAGGGAGCGCAAGAGGGGAGGTGGGCGATGATCTGGTGGAATGGGCCGACCGGGGCTGTTCTGTTGGGATCGGTGGGGCCGAAGATCGCGACCACCGGGGTCCCAACCGCAGCCGCCACATGGATTGCCCCCGTGTCATTCGACACAAGGGCTTGGCATCTTTTGAGGAGGGCGGGCAAAAGCTTCAGGGAAGTCTGCCCGGCGAGGTTGACAGGCTTGGAACGGGTAAGGGTCTCGATCCTTAACGCGATGGCCGCGTCTTGGGGTGAGCCAAACAACACGACCCTCGCCCTCAACCTGATCTGAAGGGCGTCGGCCAGCATGACATAACGCTCCAAGAGCCAACGCTTCGCCCCCCCATAGGCTGAGCCGGGGTTCAAGCCGATGAGCCTCTCGTCCTCGCTGATCCCGGCGGCGCGAAGGATCTCCCCCGCTTCAGCCTCCTGTTCAGGGATGACGGACAGAGAGGGATCCCTCTCCCCTCGATCCAGGCCGATAGCCTGGAGGAGGCCGAGGTAATAGTCCCTCTGGTGGCACTTCAGGATCTCCTCATCCGGCTTCACCTTGAGGGTTAAGAGGAGACCACGCCCATCAGTGTCATAGCCGATCCGGTGGGGGATACCGGCCAAGCATGCGAGGAGGGCTGCCTCAAACGCGTTCTGGAGGAGGATCGCCAGGTCGAAGCGTTTCCTGCGTAACTCGGAGGCGAGCCTGAGCTTGCCGGGGAAGCCCTGATGCCGACCTTTCTCCTGATACACGATGACCTCGTCCAGGGAGGGGCATCCCTCGAACAGCCCGCTCACCCAAGGCTTGACCAAGAGGGCGATCCGCGCCTGGGGCAAGGCCTTCCGGAGGTTCGCCAGCGCCGGCAACGAGAGGACGGCATCCCCAACCCAGTTAGGCCCCCGGACGAGGACACGCTCTGCCTCTTCGGGCTTGAACGTTCTTCTAGAGCCACTACTCATGGTTGTTTCTGATCACTCATGACCAATGACGAATCCCTGCTTTCAAGGGGTTGGGTTTTCCACCTCCGGTGGACCCAGAACCATTGGTCAGGGGCCTGTCGAATGAAGGCCTCGATGGCCTTGGTGAACCGAGCGGTGTTGGCCACAATGTCAGCTTCCAAGTCTCCCGTCCTAATCAAGGGAATCTCCTGGCCGATCACAATGGTATGGCGGTCCCGACCCCTTCGGAAGATCGCGGCCGGGAGGACGACTGCATCAGCCCGGAGGGCCAGGAGGGCTGGCGCCAGGGTCGTGCAGGCCGGCCGGCCGAAGAACTCGACGAAGACCCCCTCCTTCCTCGTGAGGTTTTGATCGATCAGGAGCGCGACACTCTCCCCTTTCTTCAAAGCCTCCAAGACCACCCTTAACGCCTGCTTCTTGGGGATGATCGTGTTCCCACCCCACTTTCTGAAGCGATTGACGGCCTCGTCCAGATACGTGTTATCGAGGGGCCTGACGACGATGTGAAGGGGCTCTCCATTCAAGGCCGACGCCACCGGGAGAAGCTCCCATGGGCCGAGGTGGCCGGTGATCCAGAGGATCCCCTTCCCTTTCGCCTTGGCTCTTTTGAAATGCTCGTACCCCTCCACCTGGATGAACTGGTCCACATTATCAGCGGTGAGATGAGGGATCCGGCAGGCTTCCACGCCCATCCTGGACAAGTTGAGAAAGACCCCACGGACCGTCCTTGTAATCTCTCGAGGGTCCCACCGACCATTGAAGGCAAGGGCCAGGTTCTCCGCGGCGATCCTCCTGTGCCTGCCGTCGAGGAGGTACAAGACCCATCCTAGGGCCTCCCCGATCCTATAGGCGATCGGCGAAGGAAGTCGAAGCATCAGCTTGGCCAAGCCAGCCGCCAGGAGGTATTCGAGATAGGCCCCGAGGGATCTCCCTTTCATCGGCTGACCTTCCCAGGTGCCACGTCAGCGAGGACCTCTCCCAAGGCCAGCTCTAATGCCTCCTCCCCTTCGACCAACGTGAGCTCCGTCCGAAGGGCGAAGAGCAGCCTCCCCGCCGACCAAGGGAGCTTCTCGAGCCTCACAGCATCCTTCTCCGTTGTCACCAGTATCCTCGCCCCTGCCCGGTCCCCGGTGACAGAGAGCGCCTCCAGATCAGCCGTCCGGTACGGGTAGTGATCGGGGAATCTCCGATGATCCACCACATCCGCCTCCAAGGCCCTGAGGAGCCCCTCGAAGGAGGCCGGGTCCCCGATGCCGGAGAAGGCCAAGACCCTCTCCCCCTTGACGGCGGAAAGCTCCACCTCCTCTTCCCCGGGAAGGCGGAAGAGGGCGCGGGGACGGCGGAGAAGGACCAAGACGGGGGTAGAGGCGTATCGTTGGCGGAGCCAAGCCTTGAGGGGCCCTGGATCGAAGGTCTCGGCCGGGAGGGTGATACCAAAGAGCCCTGCCCTTTTCAAGCCCGAGAGCGGCTCCCGCAAGAGGCCCCGGGGCAGCAGGTGGCCGTAGCCAAAAGGGGTTCTAGCATTGAAGAGGACGATATCGAGGTCCCGATGAAGCCCGAGGTGCTGGAAGCCATCATCCAACAGGAAGAGATCAGGGGACAAGCGGGGGAGGACGGCGGCCCCGGCCGAGTATCGATCGGACCCCATGACCACCGGCACACCGGGGAGCTTCTTCGCTAAGAGATAGGCCTCATCCCCTGCCCCGGGAGGGTGGACAAGGATTTCGGTTCCATTGGAGACCACGACGGCTCGCCGGCCTTTGAGAGTGGTCCCGTATCCACGGAGGAGCACGCAGGGCTTGATGCCTCGGTCGCGGAGGCGGGTGGCCAGGAGCTCGACGAAGGAGGTCTTCCCCGTCCCTCCGACGGTGATGTTCCCGATAGAGATCACCGGGCAGGAAAGCCGTTTGGTGGAAAAGACCCCTGCCTGAAAGAGGACCCTCCGGAGAACCATCCCCGTCCTGTAAAAGACCGAAAAGACACCCAGCAGGTCGAACCACATCCGGGGAGTCATCCCCTCTTCCTCGCCGGCCATACATCGGAGCGTATAGGTCCTAACGGCGTCAAAGATGGTCATCGATAGGGATCACCTGAGGACATCACAAGTATTTCTCCAGGATGCCGATAGTCCTTAAGCAGGCCCCACGCTGGGAGGAAACGGTCGAAGAGGCTGCCTGCCCAAGGTTCGATGCCAATCCTGGATCCTTGAGAAGCTCAAAAACCCGGGCAGCCAGCTCATCCGCGTTGCCCACCTGGAGGGCAGCCCCCCTCCCCAGGAAGAGCTCAGCAATCTCGGCGAAGTTCTCCATATGAGGCCCAAAAAGGATGGCCCGGCCAGAGGCTGCCGGCTCCAGGATGTTATGCCCTCCCGTCGGCACCAGACTCCCTCCCACGAACACAACGTCACCAAGGGCATACAGTCTGGTCAACTCCCCCACCGTATCCACTAAAATGACTGGAGACTGGAGACTGGAGATTGGAGACTGGAGACGTGCGAGTTCCGTCCGCCTCACAAATGACAGGTCCTCCTCCTTGAGAAGGGCCTCCACCTCGGGTAGGCGGTCGGGATGCCGAGGGGCAAGGACAAGGACGAGATCGCGAAAGGCCTCCCTCACCCGTTTGAGGGCTTGAAGGACCGCTTCCTCCTCGCCCCGATGGGTGCTCCCTGCCACGAAGACCGGAACGCCTTCGGCCAGGTGAAGCTCCTTCCTTAAGGAGGCGATCTCTCCATCGCCGTCGGAAGGAGCTAGGGCATCGAATTTCAGGTTTCCCACCACCTCCACCCTGGATGGAGGAGCGCCAAGCTGGATGATCCGTTCGGCGTGCCTCTCACTCTGCATGCAGAAGTGCTCGATCCCCTGGAGAACCCGCTTCATGAACGATCGGATCAACCGGTATCGTTTGAAGGAGGCATGGGAGACCCGCCCATTGATCAAAAGCACCGGGATCCGCCGGCGATGGCACTCCAGCAGGAAGTTCGGCCACAGCTCCGTCTCGGTCAGGAGGACAAGCTTGGGGGCGACGATGTCAAGGGCCCTCCTCACCGCGAAGGGGAAGTCTAAGGGAAAGTAGAGGATCGCATCGGCGTCGGGGACCTTCTGACGGGCGACCTCGTTTCCTGTATCCGTCACCGTCGTCACCAGCATTTGAAGAAATGCACGTTTGTTCTTAAGAAGGGGAACCAAGGGG
>JACQHM010000087.1 GCA_016199025.1 Candidatus Methylomirabilota bacterium
GAAGGGGGAGGGGACGGGTGGGGGTGGTGTTTCACTCAAGATCACTATGGTGGCGTCCTAGAGGGAGTCGGCCAAAAGCTCCGCGACATCCCTCGCCTTCACGGACTCCTTTTTCCCGGTGACGGCCAGGCCATCCTCGAACATCGTCAGGCAGAAGGGACAGGCGGTTCCGACCACCCCGACGCCGGCCTCAAGCACCTCCTCCGTCCGTTCGAGGTTGATCCTCTTGCCGATCCGCTCCTCGACCCACATGAGGCCCCCTCCAGCCCCACAACAGAAGCTCTTCTCCCGGCAACGAGGAAGCTCCTTCACACGAACCTCCGGAATGGCTTTCAGGAGGGCCCTGGGCTTTTCGTAGATCCCGTTGTGACGGCCGAGATAACAGGGATCGTGGAAGGCGGCCAGGGCGGCAAGAGGCTGTTCCGGTCGAAGGGTCCCTTCCTCCAATAACTGTCCTATGAACTCCGTGTGATGGATGACCTCGTAGCGCCCCCCGAACTGAGGATACTCGTTCTTCAAGGTGTGAAAGCAATGGGGGCAGGTCGTGAGGATCCTCTGGACCTTGTAACGATTAAGGGTCTCAATATTCTCTCGGGCGAGGATCTGGAAGAGGTACTCGTTCCCGATCCGCCTGGCCGGGTCCCCCGTGCACTTCTCCTCGCCCCCCAAGATCCCAAAATCGATCCCGGCCTGCTGAAGAAGCTTCGCCATGGCCCTCGCGACCTTTTGATTCCGCTCGTCAAAGGCCGCCGCGCAGCCCACCCAGTAGAGGAGCGGAACCGGCCCGTCCTTCGAAAGTTCCTTGACGGCGAGACCCTTGGCCCAATCGGTCCTCCCCACCGTCGTCCCGCGATAAGGGTGGCCCCTCACCTCCAGGCTCGATAAGCCATCCTGCATCGACGGCGGGAAGCGGGCCTCTTCCATCACCAGGTGACGCCGCATCCCGACGATCTTTGGGATCGGCTCGATGAACACCGGGCACGCCTCATGGCAGGCCCCGCAGGTCGTACAGGCCCAGATGGCCTCCTCGGAGATCACCTCGCCGATCATCTTCCGGCCATCCCCTTTCACGAGATGATCCCGAAGATCCAGGATGACACCCTTGGGCGTGAGCGGCTTCCCTGTCGCCCAGGCCGGGCAGGCCGCCTGGCACCGGCCGCACTCGGTGCAGGCGTAGAGGTCCAAAAGCTGCTTCCACGAAAAATCCTTGACCTGTGAGGCTCCCAGCTTCTCCACCTTCTCCACTTCGATCGGCTGGAGCACGCCTGAGGGTCCCAGGGTCCGGAAGAAGACATTGACAGGAGCGGTCAGGACATGAAGGATCGGGAGATAAGGGATCACCGCGATGAAGGCGAAGGCCAGGACCGCATGGAACCACCACAGGAGTCGATGAAGCAGGATGACCTCGCTGAAATCGAGGGCGTGAAACGGAAGGGTAGCAATGTACCCGCCAGGGGACCAAATCCCCCACGGGTCACGGGTCCCAACGATCCGGAGGCCCTCGACCAGAAACCCGGTCAGCAGGATCCCGAGGAACAGCCAAAGCAGGAGGCCGAAGCGATCCATCCCTCTCGGCTCGCTCAGACGTTTGGGCCTGAGGACATAGCGGCGGAAGAGGGCCATCCCCGTTCCCACAACAGCCAGGACGCCGAACAGATCAACGGCCAAGGACATAAAATAGAGATAAAACTTCCCGGAAAGGGTCGGGATCCCGAAGTAGTCCTGAAAGGCGACCAGGGTGGTGGCGATGAAGAGGACGACGAAGCCCCAGGAGAGGAAGAGATGCATGACACCCGGCGAGGGCTCAATAAGGAGTCGCCGCTGGAGGGCGACCCCATCCCAAAAGACCTTCAGGCGTTCCTTGAGAGGATCGAGCCTCTCTTCTGGTTTTCCAATGGCGAGCTGGTGATAGATCCGGTAGCAGCCGTACAGGAAGATCAGGGCAAATGGAAGGAACACCAGGTAGAGGAGCTGGTGGGCGGGGATATTCCAGTAGATCTCGCGAGAGGGCACCATTACCGTTAGCGTCCCAAGAGTTCTTTGCACTTCCCAATCAACCTCGGAACGATCTTCTTATAGTCGCCGACGATGCCGAGCTGGGCGATCTTGAAGATGGGGGCCTCGGCATCCGTGTTAATGGCGACGATGGTCTTGGCCCCGGAGACCCCGGCGATGTGCTGGGTTGCCCCTGAGATCCCGACGGCGATGTAGAGATCCGGACCAACTGTCTTGCCTGTCTGGCCGATCTGCCAGGAGGTGGGGACCCAGCCGGCATCGGTGGCCGCCCGGGAGGCCCCGACGGCCCCTTTAAGGAGCTTGGCGAGTTGCTCCAACACTTGAAAGCCTTCGGGGCCCCCCAAGCCGCGTCCTCCGCCGATGACGATCTTCGCGTCCTCCAGCTTGACGCCTGCCGCCTCTTCCTTGACCTGTTCCACAACCTTCACCTGGAGAAGGTGTGGAGGCAGGTCCAGGTCGATCTCGACCACCTCTCCGTGCTTGGATTCATCAGCACGGAGAGGCTTAAAGGCCCTCGGCTTCAAGGTGACGACCAAGGGGTATCCCTTCGGGGTGAAGACAGACATGGCCTTTCCGCCATAGGCCGGTGAGATGAGGTGGGGGATTCCGTCTGTCACGGCGACATCGATGACCTCCGCTACGATCCCCGCCTCCAGGCGATGGGCTAACCGAGGGGCCAGCTCCCGACCGATGGAATCCGCCGAAAGGAGGATCATCGAAGGGTCAAGAGAGCGGCAGATCTGTTCCAGGGCCGAAAGATACGCCTCGGGGGCATAGGTCCCGAGGGAAGGGTGGGAAGCTTCGGCGACTAAGTCGGCGCCCTGGACGAAGAGCGTCTTTAAGTAGGCCGAGGTCTCTTTGCCGAGGAGGGCTGCCGTCACCCGCTCCCCGAACGGCTCGGCCAGGCTCCTGGCCGCTCCCAGAAGCTCGAACCCCGATCTCGCAACGGATCCACCTTCCATCCTCGCCAGCACGAGAATACCGGCCATCATGTCTCCCATGGTTAAAGGAGCTTCAGCTCACGGAGCCTAAACGCCAGACGTTCGGCCTGCTCCTCGGGGGTCTCGCCTTCGATCAGCTCACACCTCGCCTCCCTGGCCGGGATGTACAACTGCCGAAGCTCAATCTTCGAGGACCCCTTGCCAATCTTTGCCCCATCCAACGAAAGGTCCTTGGCCGTCCAGGTGGGGATCGGCTTCCGCGCGGCCAGCATGATGTCCTTGACCTTGGGATACCGAGGGACGTTCGTTTCGTCGCTCGTAATGGTCACAAGGAGCGGAAGGGGGGCCTCGATCAGCTCGTAGCCATCCTCGACAACCTTCCGGAGGATGATGCGATCTCCCTTCGGCTCGATCCTGGTCGCGAACGTCACGCAGAAGATACCAAGCTCCTCTGCCAGAAGTGGACCCACCGTGCGATGGCCCCAATCGGCCGACTCACACCCGCAGAGGACGAGATCGACGGTCCCGATCTTCTTTATGGCAGCCCTAAGGAGATGGGCCACGCCTTTCGCGTCCAGATCCTGGAAGGCCTGGTCGCTCACTAGGGCTGCTTCGTCCGCCCCCATGGAGAGGGCCTTCCGCAAGGCAGAAGTCGCCGAAGGCTCACCTAAAGTTAAAGCCGTTACCCTTCCCCCGACCTGCTCTTTGAGCTTCAAGGCCACTTCCAGGGCATGCTCGTCGTAGGTGCTGATCACAAGGCCCTGGCCATCGGCCTGGACCTGGCGCTTGGAGACCGGGTCAATCTTGAACTGGCTGGCCGGGATTTCCGGGTCCAGGACCTGCTTGATACATACCACGATGTCCATCGCTCTCCATCTTCTTCTGGCATCTCCAGTCTTACCTACACATGGCGGCTAACGAAAAAGCCCAGCCGCACCCTATAGCGCGTCGGCTGGAGTGCCCTGTTAGGTCTTCACGACAACAGTTCGATCCTTCTCTTACGACAGATATCAACAAAATCGCCAGGATTGAAGGTAAGAACTCACGGTTCGCTCATTTTAAAAGCAGTTTCCAAGATTCCATGTAAGGTATTGATTTTAGGCTGATTTCGGACTCAACCCCTTCATGAAAACAGGAGAAACCGATCAAAATCACCAGGCA
>JACQHM010000082.1 GCA_016199025.1 Candidatus Methylomirabilota bacterium
CAGGTCCAGCAGGGAGACGGCTGGGTCCCTCCCCTCGCCCCGGTCCCCCGACAGCTTGGGCAGACCTCTAGCCGGGGGACGACGATCTCACGCTCCGTGCCAAAGGCTACCTCCTCCAAGGAGATCTCCAGGTTGTACCGGAGGTCGGCCCCACGCTCGGCAGAAGCCCTCCTCCTCCCCGCGGTACCGAAGAACCCTTCGAAGAGGTTCTCGAAGACGCTTCCGAAGCCGAGATCGAAATCTTCGAAGCCCACCGGGCCGGAAGGCGACACCGTCCCGAACCGGTCATAAGTCCTCCGCTTCTCGGGATCGCTCAGGACCGCGTAGGCCTCATTGATCTCCTTGAACCTCTCCTCCGCCTCCTTGTCCCCCGGGTGTTTATCGGGATGGAGCTCCAAAGCCAAGCGGCGATAGGCCTTCTTAATCTCCTCCTTGGGAGCACCCCGGGGGACGCCGAGCACCTCGTAGTAGTCTCGCTTGTTCATGGCAGGGCAAGAACGTTCGATGTTCTAGGTTCGAGGTTCGAGGTTCTCCGTTTCGAGATCAAGGGGCTCGGAATCCTGAACGTCCAACGCCGAACGTGGAACGTGAGTTTTTGAGACCTTCACCATGGCCGGGCGGATGACCCGGTTCTCCAGGATGTACCCGCGCTGGACCTCCTCCACCACGATATTCTCCCTTCCTTCTGGATCCTCGACCTGGAGGACCGCCTGGTGGAAGCTGGGATCAAACTCCTTACCCAGGGCCTGGATGGGCTTGACGCCAAATTTCTCCAAAGTGGAGAGGAAGAGCCGGTGGATCATCTCCACCCCCTCGACGAGGCCATGAGCGTTCCCATGCATCTTCGACGCCATCAACGCCCGCTCCAGGTTATCCAGGATCGGCAGGAACTCCAGGATGACCCCTTCGTTGGCAGACTTGACGAATTCCTCCCGCTCCCGGGCTACCCGCTTCTTGTAGTTGTCGAATTCGGCGGCCAAGCGCAGGAGCCGGTCATTCAGAGAGACAAACTCCTTCGTTTTCTCACCCAGGGCTGCGCTCAAGCGGGCAAGCTCCTCGTTGGGGGAAACCGCCCCTCCAGCGGGGGAAGTTTCCTCCTGTTTCTCCCCCTCGGGGGATGAGTCCCTCCCGTCGGCTTCGATCTCCCTCACCTCTTCCTTCTCCATCTCTACGAGCGTTCCCTCCCAAATAGAACGAGGAGGTAACACCGGCCCTTCTTCGTTCCCGGTGCTACCTCCCTGATGACATCGGTCCTACACTTCCTGCCCGGTGAGCAGCTTGCTCAGCAACTTGGCCGTGAACCCCACCAGGGCTACCATCTTGGCGTACTCGATCCTGGTGGGCCCCATCACCCCCAAAGCCCCGATAAGCTGCTCCCCGGCTTGGTACGGCGATGCGATAACAGAAAGGGCCTGCATCTCTCGGATCGTGTTCTCGCTCCCGATGATGATCCGAAAATCCTTGGCGGTCAACACCTGATCCAGGATCTTGACCAGCTTGGACTTCTCCTCGAGGGCGGTGAAGAGCTGTCGCATCGTGGACACATCGGCGAACTCCGGCTGGGTGACGATGTTCGCTGCACCTCCGATAAAGACCTCCGTCTCCTCCCCTCCTTCGACGCTCTTCTTGCCCAACTCTAAGGCCCGCCGCATGAGCTGGTCGAATCTGGCCTTTTCCTCGGCCATCTTCGCGACCAGAACCTCCCGAACCTGTTGGAGGGTGAGGCCCTCGATGAGCTCGTTCAAGTAGCGAGAGATCCGGTCCAGCTCCTCCTGGGTCAAAACCTCATCGGTGGCGATCACCTTATGCTGGGTGAACCCGGACTCCGCCTTCAGCACCGCCAAGATCCGTTCCCGGTGAAGATGGACGAACTCGATCCGTCTCAAGGCATTCTTGGCCAGCCGGGGGGCGAACACGATGGCCGTATAACAAGAGAGGTTGGAGAGGATCCGACTGGTCTCACGCATCAGTTCATTGATTTCCCAGGAGAGCTGCATCAACTCATGGATCCTGCTCACCTCCGCCCTTGTAAGGCTCCTTCTCTCCATCAGGCTGTCCACATACACCCGGTACCCCTTGTCGGTGGGGACCCTACCGGCGGAGGTATGAGGTTGATAGAGGAATCCCATCTCCTCCAGATCCGCCATGGTGTTCCGAATGGTCGCCGGGCTCAAGGAAGAGATATATCTCTTGGAGATGGCCCGGGATCCGACAGGCTCAGCGGTCAAGACGTAGTCCTGGATGACAACCTTTAAGACCTCTCGTTGACGGTCACTCAGAACAGCCTGCGTCATCGGTTACGGCCCTCTTTCAGGGATTAGCACTCTCAGCCTTCGAGTGCTAACCTTCATTTAATCTAACGAACACCTCCTAGCCTTGTCAAGAGGAAAAGTGGCCCTGAAGGTGGGCTCCTAGCCTCTCCCGGACCGGATAAACCGAGAACCTGGAACGATCCCTAGCGGACGAGGTGGCCGATCCGCTCCCAGCGCGGCCAGTGGCGCTCTCGGTCCCACGACCAATAGATCAGAAAGGCCTCCCCTTTTACCTTGCGGATGTCCAAGAAGCCCCAGAAGCGGCTGTCCATGCTGTGGTCGCGGTTGTCCCCCATGACGAAGAGGTGCCCCTCAGGGATCTTGACAGGCCCGAACTGATCCCGAGGGGAATGAGGATTCCCCAAGATGTTGGCATCCAGGTGGACGGCGTAAGACTCCTCCACCGGCTTGCCATTGATGTACACCTGTTTCCCACGAACCTCCAAGGTCTCCCCCGGCAGGCCAATCACCCGCTTGATGAAGTCCCGCCCCTCGTCCTGGGGGAACTTGAAGACGATGATATCACCTCTTTGAGGGCTCCTGAAGTAATAGAGGAACTTGTTGACCAGAATGTGATCCCCAATCTGGAGGGTCGGGAGCATGGATCCGGAGGGGATCTTGAAGGCCTGAACCACGAAGGTCCGGATGATCAGCGCCAAGATGACGGCGATGGCGATGGCCTCGGCATACTCCCGGAAGACTGACTTCGGCTTCGACCCGGCCTTCTTGAGATAGGCCTCATACCGCTCCGGGATCTCCTCTTTCACGAGAAACGTGATGAGCTGGTCCAGGGACTCGACCCGGTGCTTCTGGAGGAAGGCCATGGCCTTCGCCCGGTCCCAATCGGGGGATCGGGTTAAAAGGGCCGCCACCAGTCCATCGGTGGGCGGGAAGGGTTGCCCCGGATGCTCTCTGATCCACCTCCCCCTGGCCCTTTGGTAGGCAACGGTGACATTGGCCTCGATCCCCTCCTCGGGGGCCCAGAGGGCCTTGATCTTCGTCGTGTACAGATAGCCAGGGCTCAACACCATCATCCTCATCACTCCTTAACCCTCAAAACCGCCATAAAGGCCTCCTGGGGGATCTCCACCCTCCCGATCTGTTTCATCCGCCTCTTTCCTTCCTTCTGTTTCTCCAGGAGCTTCCGCTTCCTGGTGATGTCGCCGCCGTAGCACTTCGCCGTGACATGCTTCCGCAAAGGAGGGATGCTCTCCCGGGCGATGACCCGGCCTCCCGCCGCGGTTTGGATGGTGACCTCGAAGAGCTGCCTGGGGATCAGATCCCGCATCCTCTCCACCACGGCCCGGCCCCTGGGATAGGCCTTCTCCCTGGGGACGATGGTGGAAAGGGCGTCAACGGCTTCGCCATTCACCAAGAGGTCCAGCTTGACCAGATCCCCCTCTCGATACCCGAGGAGTTCGTAGTCGAAGGAGGCGTACCCCCTGGACACCGACTTCAGCCGATCGTAGAAATCCAAGACGATCTCGTTGAACGGAAGTTCATACTCTAAGAGGATCCGACTATCAGGCAGGGATTCACTCCCTCCCTGAATTCCCCGCTTCTCCTGGCAGAGACCCATGATGGCCCCTAGGTAGTCGGTGGGGGCAATGATCGAGGCCTTGATGTAAGGCTCCTCGATCTTCAGGATCTGCCCAGGAGGAGGAAGCTTGGAAGGGTTGTCCACCTCCACCACCTCACCCCCCGTCCGGTGGACCCTGTAGACGACGGTGGGGGCGGTCGTCACAAGGGTCAGGGAGAACTCTCGTTCCAGCCGCTCCTGGACAATCTCCAGGTGGAGCAGGCCCAAGAAACCGCAGCGGAAGCCGAATCCCAAGGCGGCCGAGGTCTCCGGCTCGAAGAGAAAGGCCGAGTCGTTCAGGCGGAGCTTCTCCAACGCGTCCTTCAGCTCCAGGTACTGTTCCCCGTCGGCCGGGTAGAGGCCGGCGAAAACCACCGCCTTCATCGGCCGGAAGCCCGAGAGGGGCTTGGACGTCGGCCGGTCCGCTTCGGTGATCGTCTCCCCTACCCGGGTCTGATGGACATCCTTGATCCCGGCGATCAGGTATCCCACCTCCCCCGCCGAAAGGCGATCGATGGGACGCATCTCCGGAAGAAAGATCCCGACCTGGAAGACCTCGTAGGTCGTCCCCTTGGACATCAGCATGATCCGCATACCGGGATAGATCCCTCCATCATAGACCCTGACGTACACGATGACCCCCTGATAGCTATCGAACCAGGAGTCGAAGATGAGGGCTTTCAATGACGCCTGGGGATCCCCTTCTGGGGGCGGGATCCTGTGAACGATGGCCTCGAGGACCTCCTCTGTCCCGATCCCCTCCTTGGCCGAGGCGAGGATGGCCTGGGAGGCATCCAAGAAGAGAACATCCTCGATCTGCCGTTTGACTTTCTCTGGATCAGCAGCCAGGAGGTCGATCTTGTTAATGACCGGGACGATGGCCAGGTTACCCTTGAGGGCTAGATGGACGTTGGCCAGCGTCTGAGCCTCGACGCCCTGAACCGCGTCCACGACCAGGATCGCCCCTTCGCAGGCGGAGAGGGCCCTGGAGACCTCATAGGTGAAGTCCACATGCCCGGGGGTATCGATCAGGTTCAGGAGATACTCTCGTCCATCCCCAGCCTTATAGCGGAGCCGGAC
>JACQHM010000092.1 GCA_016199025.1 Candidatus Methylomirabilota bacterium
AGATGGAGGGAGGCGATGACGCAGAGGGCGCCCGAGGCCCCGGTGTGGGGAGCATAGGGGATGTGAGAGGCGCTGGCCATGGCGGCGATCTTCCGGCACTCGGTGAAGCCTCCGGCCCTGGCGATGTCTGGCTGGACGACATCCAGGAGCCTTCGCTCGATAAAGTCCCGGAAGTCGAACCGGGAGAAGAGGGACTCCCCTCCGGCGATCCGGATCGTCAAGGCCCGTTTCAAGGCGGCGTAGCCGGGGAGGTCGTCGGGGGGGACCGGCTCCTCGAACCAGTAGACACCGTGGTCTTCTAAGCCCTTTCCGACCTCGACGGCCGTGGCCGCATCGAAGGCCCCGTTGGCGTCCACCATGAGCTTCACATCCTCCCCGATGATCTTCCGGATCGCCTTCACATTCCTGATGTCCTCCGGAAGTCCTTTCCCGACCTTGAGCTTCACCGCCTTAAACCCCTGGGCCATCAAGGTCTCGGCTTCTTTTTCCAGCGCGGCCAGGTCTTTGAACAGGAGAGACGAGGCATAGGCTGGGAGATGGGCTCGCCCGAAACCTCCCATCAACTGGTGGACGGGGAGGTTCAGGGCCTTTCCCATGAGATCCCAAAGGGCGATATCGACGCCGGCCATGGCCTCCAGGAAGAAGCCACTGTGGTGACCCCGGTTCCTGAGCATCATGAACATCTCGTCCCAGCGCCCCTCGATCTCGAAGGGGTCCTTCCCCACCAGAATGGGGCGGAGGACCTCCTCGACGATCGCCTTCGTGGCACCGGGCCCATGGCGGACGATGCACTCCCCGTATCCCGTGAACCCGGCGTCGCTCCTGATCCGGACCAGGGTCATGTAAGAGTGACGGAAGATGGTTCCGGCGATCTGCCAGGGCTCGGGAAGCTTGGCCACGAGGACCGTTGCTTCGACGTCAGTGATCTTCATCGTCCGTTCCTCTTTGGTGAGTGTTAGCCGAAGAAGACCTTGGCGATCTCATAAAATTCCTTGTCCAGTGTCTTGAGCTTGGCCACGGCCTCGGCGAGATCCACGGCGACGATCTTATTCCCTTCCAAGGCCACCATCTTCCCGAACTCACCCTTCAAGGCTAGATCGACTGCGGCAATGCCAAACCGGGTGGCCAGGACCCGGTCAAAGGGGGTTGGGGTGCCGCCTCGCTGGACGTGGCCGAGGATCGTCACCCGCGTCTCGACCCCGGTCCGCTT
Source organism: Candidatus Methylomirabilota bacterium (assembly GCA_016199025.1). Lineage (GTDB taxonomy): Bacteria > Methylomirabilota > Methylomirabilia > Methylomirabilales > JACQHM01 > JACQHM01. The sequence goes on from JACQHM010000092.1 coordinate 1,211, forward strand.
CTCGATCTCCTGTCCCACGACGGTCCCGATCCCGCCCAATCGGATGTGGCCGAACTCATCCACCTTGTCGCTTTGGGTGATCTCGAACTTGGCCTCTTCAGGCTTGGCCCCCTCGGCCACGACGACGATGCTGAAGGTCTTCCCTCGGGCCTGGCGTTTCTTGATAATCTCACAGACCTCGTCGATGTCGAAGGGGAGTTCCGGGATCAGGATGCAGTCTGCCCCCCCGGCGATCCCGGCAAAGGTGGCAATCCAGCCGGCATGCCGGCCCATGACCTCCACCACCATGACCCGATGATGGGACTCGGCCGTGGTGTGGAGGCGGTCGATGGCCTCGGTGGCGATGGAGACAGCGGTGTCAAAACCGAACGTATAGTCGGTACCTCCCAGGTCGTTGTCGATCGTCTTGGGGACGCCGACGATCTTCACCCCCATCTGGAAGAGCTTCTGGGCAACCCCGAGGGTATCCTCCCCGCCCACGGCGATCACGGCATCTATCGCGAACCGTTTCAGGTTCTCCAGGATCTGCTGGGGGCCCTCGGGTTTCTTGAAGGGGTTAGTCCGGGAGGTCCCCAGGATCGTGCCCCCTTTCGGGAGGATGCCCGAGACCGCCTCTAGGTCCAGTTCCTGGACCTGGCCCGTCATGAGGCCAAGCCATCCCTCCTTGATCCCCAGGACCTTCAGGTGGTGATGAGCGACGGCCTTTCGGACCACGGCCCGGATCACGGCGTTTAACCCTGGGGAGTCGCCACCGCCTGTCAGGATCCCGATCTGTTGTACTGCCACGATTCTCTTTCCTCCATCCTCTTGCCCCTGATCTCCTCAACCAAGGCTCTTGAACCGGTCGGCCAGCCTGGCCATGATCTGAGGCATGGTTGTGTATTCCATCTCCTCCAAGGGGAGCCGGTGGGGCTGGAAAGGCCCGTGCCGCCGCATATAGTCAGCGATCCGGCTGGCCATCCGCCTGGTCTCGTCGTAGGCCGGATCGTCGAAGAGATCGACCGGTCCTACGAGCTGTCCGTAGGCCAGTTGGAATCCGGCCGCGATCACCCGCGGGGGACCGTCGAACCGGGTCGGATTGGCCTGGTGGAAGGAAACCGGCATCAGGGGGCCGCAGTGGCTCCCCCGCATCCATCCCTCGACCAGATGGGGGAACGCGAAGGCCTCCAGCACCTCCCCCTGGGCCGGGAACCCCGCCTGGGTCCGGACCAGCAGGACGGGATCGTCCTTCCCCACGTATTTGCCGGCGATCAACGACAGCTTATCGGTAGAGGCCACCGCGGCGATCTCCCCATCGGCCCGCCGGTGGATGGCCCGGATCATGTAGCGGTCATAGGCCCCCAGGAACATCAAAAGGTCATACATCTCCTCAGGACAGGCCAGAGTAATGGCACTGTTTTTCTTCACGTCCAGGACGTCAAAGGTAAATCCGGCGTGCATCTTGGGGTCGATGATCAGCCCCGAGCTGTTAAAAGGGTCGGCGAAGATCCGGAAGACGGGCAGGTTCCAGGCCCCCGGGGAGGTCTTGTCCCCCATGAAGGCGATGAAGGGCTCCGAGGGGCGTTCCACAAACTCCAGCTCGGCCACCCCAGGCCCCATCCCCTTGACGGTTCCGCTAAAGGCGTCCACCAACAGGTCCTGGCCGGCGCCGTAGAGCTTCAGGCGCTTGGCCACCTCGGTGCAGGCCAGAAAGGTATCCCAGGCCAGCTTGTGGATCGTCTCGTTGTTCGTTCCCTGCCGGTGGGTCATCAACAGCTCCAGATCGTCCCCGCACCGCATGACCCGGTAATCAATCAAGAGCCCCTTCCCCTTCGCCTCCTCCAAACACTCCTCCGCCCGCTTTATCAGCTCCTGGTGGACCTGACTATGGCCGGGGTAGCCGCCGACATCGGCCTTGATCAGGCTGATCGTCCCTTTCTCCGCCGCCATGGCTCACCTCCTTCAGAACGTTTTATAGCAACCCCCCCGTTTCGCCTACCGTTGCGTTATCCAAAGTCCCATGGCTCATCGGTCAGTCGTCTGAGGAGATCTCGGTTTGAAGCCACTTGACAAGACTCCGTTTGACCTCCTCGTGCGAAACCATCTTGCCTTCATCGATCTCCCGAAGGCCACAGTCGAGTTGTTAGTCGGAGCCGCACAGCCATGTATCGGTTATTTGAGCCCAAGCTGTTTCCTGATCAGCTCGCAGAGGCTCTCTTTGATTTCTGCATGACGAGGGACCGGCGCTTTCCGCCCGTTTTTGGGATTCACGTAGATGTCATGTTTTCTGCCATGACGCTTCAGATAGCATCCAGCATCCACCAGTTCTCGGATAAATTCGCGCCGGTTCACACTTCGACCTCAATCTCCTTTAGCTGAATTCCGGGATAGGGCAAAGCTTCCTCCTCTTCCTTCATAAGCTGATAAGCTTCCCGGATGTTCTCCTCCAATTCCTGGAGAGACTCTCCTTGGCTAAAGACGCCTGGAATTTCCTTCAGCCTCCCAACATACCAACCCTCGTCTTCCCAATACTCAAGCGTGAAAGATCTCACCATAGGCTTACTTCCTCCTACAAAAATGGTTTCGGCTAATAGGCCTATCCAGTTGACTCAGGTAGGCACCAGAAGTTGCGGCCCGAAACGTTGGGTGGCCACATCATCTTGCGGTTGCCTGAGTGAAGTGGATATGCCTATCGGCTAATATTGTGCCCTTCCTGCACTCGCGCCGCAGGTGAGAGTGGGGCGGAGGCCAAAGGCCACAGCCAGGAACGGCTTGTTACGCGAAGTCATGGCACCTGGAGATTGATCCCGAACCGCGGAAGCTTACGTCTCAACCGCGTTTCATCCTCCTTCCAGGCCGGTTTACTCCCATCCCCCTTGAGGCACACAATCGGCAGCTTACCACGGGCTCTACCCGTAAGTCGGCTCCAGACAGCTTGGAAATGTGGGAGCGCTTTCGACAAGGGATTGTTCAGGTTCCGTGGCATAAGCAAGAGGAGTGCCTTGGGTGCTGGATGAAGGGACAGATTCAGAATCGCACCTCTGACCTGTGGCTCGTTTTCCGCCTCGATCTCCACCGCACACTCGATCTCACCGGACTCAGCATCTGTGATGACGCCATCCAGTTGTATCTCGATACCTGCGAGCATTACATTTCTGCTCTGCGCCCACCTGTCAAACCGCGACCCGAGTACACGCGACAGTAGATCCTTGCCATAACTATCGTGACCACCCATCCTCTACCTCGATTTCGCGTAACTCGTTCATCTCCGAACTAAGGTTCGGGAATCCCTCACGTGGAGGGGATTGCCTGTCTGCGTGCATCGCACAGGCAGATCCGAACTTTACTTCGAGGATTCTGCCCTTTGGCCTGCCGGCTGCGCCTGAGGCACCGGCGCAGGCAGGGGGAAAAGTTGGGGATAGATCTCGGTCGTCTTTTCGACAAGCTCAAAGATAGGCTTCGAGCCTTAGAGCCCCAGCAGTTTCACCACCCCCACCCTTCCCCTCCCTTCAAGAGGAAGGGTTGGAAGGAAGTATACGTACGCTAACTGATGACCAATCCTTGTGTCTTGCTCTTTTTCTACCAGAAGGGGAGGGGGGTTGTAAAGGGAAAAGAGGGACTTGCCCGGCCGGAAATCCGGGGTATAATACCCTTTTGCGATAGCTCGATGAAGCATTTGGTAACGCCACATTCAAACGTGATCCTTACTGGAACGAGTTTCGCCTCAAGGATTGGTCTCCCCTCCACTGGTGGGAGGGGATGTTGAAAGAGGAGAAAGGAGTATCACAGGTCATGTCGGCGGACAGGATCGTCATCAGGGGCGCCCGGGAGCATAATTTAAAAGCGATTGACCTGGAGGTCCCTCGGGAGAAGCTGGTGGTCATCACCGGGGTCTCCGGCTCTGGGAAGTCGTCCCTGGCCTTCGACACCATCTACGCCGAGGGGCAACGCCGCTACGTCGAGTCCCTCTCCGCCGACGCCCGCCCGTTCCTGGAGCAGATGGATAAGCCCGATGTGGATCTGATCGAGGGGTTGTCCCCGGCCATCTCCATCGAGCAGAAGACGACCTCCAAGAACCCACGCTCCACCGTCGCCACGGTGACGGAGATCTACGATTACCTCCGCCTCCTCTTCGCCCGGGCCGGACGGCCCCACTGCTACAAGTGTGGAAGACCCATCGCCTCCCAGACGGTCCAGCAGATCGTGGACCAGGTCCTGGCCCTCCCCGAAGGGACCAGGGTCCAGCTCCTCGCCCCCGTGGTCCGGGGGAGGAAGGGGGAGTACCGCCAGATCTTCCTGGAGATGAAGCGGCAGGGCTTCGTCCGGACCCGGGTGGACGGGAAGCTCCGTGACCTGGACGAGGAGATCGAGCTGGAGAAGCATAAGAAGCACACCATCGAGGTTGTCGTGGATCGCCTGGTCATCAAGGAGGATGTCCGGAGGCGCCTGGCCGACTCCCTGGAGATTGCCCTGAGGCTGGCCGAGGGGATCGTGACGGTGAACGTCGTCGAGGGGAAGGACCTGACCTTCTCCGAACGCTTGGCCTGCATCGAGTGCGGGGTGAGCTACCCTGAGATCAGCCCCCGGGTCTTCTCCTTTAACAGTCCCCACGGGGCCTGCCCTGCCTGCCTGGGATTAGGGACCAGGCTGGACGGCCGATCTGATCCCTCCCTCCAGGAGCTGGACCCCTATTTTTCCGCCCTCACCATCGATTCCCTCGATCGGTGGTACAAGGGGACGGAATCGTCCAGGGTCCGGGAGGAGATCGAGGCGTACGTGGAGCGCCTGGCCTCCGTCCGGCCCTGCCCCGAATGCCAAGGGGCCAGGCTTCGGAAGGAAGCGCTGGCCGTCAAGGTGGGGGGCTTCTCCATTGCCGAGGTGACCCGGATGTCCGTGAAAGAGGCCCTCCGGTTCTTCGAGGACCTGGTCTTGACCGAGAAGGAGATGGAGATCGCCCGGCGGATCTTGAAGGAGATCAGGGAGCGCCTTGGGTTTTTGGTGAACGTCGGCCTGGAGTACCTCACCCTCGACCGCCCCGCGGCCACCCTTTCGGGCGGGGAGGGGCAGCGGATCCGACTGGCGACCCAGATCGGGTCCAGCCTGGTGGGGGTCCTCTATATCCTGGACGAACCCTCTATCGGCCTCCACCAGCGGGACAACATCCGGCTGCTGAACACCTTGAAGCGGCTCCGTGACCTGGGGAACACGGTCATTGTCGTCGAGCACGATGCCGAGACGATCCAGACCGCCGACTACGTGATCGACCTGGGGCCGGG
>JACQHM010000021.1 GCA_016199025.1 Candidatus Methylomirabilota bacterium
ACATTGGCCATTGGAGCCTTTCGCGTTCCACCCCGTGGCAAAACCCTTCGATGGGGTAGACCTCTTCTTTCCCGGAAGCCACCTCCCGGACGATCAAGTCTTCCCGGCCGACACCGTCCCCTCCCAGGATGATGGCCCACCGGATCCGCTCGGCCTCGGCGTATCGTAAGGAGCCTTCCAGGTCCCGCCGGATGATGTCCCGGGCCACCGAGTACCCTCGCTCCCGCAATGTGCGGGCGATCCTAAGAGCCCTGTGTTTGTCGGGGTTAAAGTCGATGATCAGGAAGTTCGCGCCTTGAGGCTCCGGGGTGATCCCTTCAGCCTCCATGGCCAAGAGGAGCTTCTCCAGCTCGAAGGCAAAGCCGGTGGCCGGACAGGGGTAGCCGAAGGTGCCGATCAGTTGATCATAGCGGCCTCCTCCCGAGAGCTGGTGCCCCAGGCCCTTGCTAAAGACCCCGAAGACCATCCCCGTATAGTAGTCCAGGGCGTGGACTTCCCCTAAGTCCACGATGATCCGTTCCAGGAGGCCGTAGGTTTCCAGGACCTCCAACACCTGTTGGAGGTTTTCCAGGGCTTCCTGGGAGCGGCGGTTTCCGGTCAGCTTCGCCGCCCTCTCCAGGACCTCGTTTCCGCCGTAGAGGGAGGGAAGCTGAAGGAGCGCCTCTTTGGTGGCCTCCGGCGCCCGGAGCTTTTGCAGGAGAAGCTCCAGCTCCAAGGCGTCCTTCCGGCGAAGGGCTGAGGTCACCTGCCGCTTCCCTTCCCAAGCTGGAAGCTCGTCCAGAAGCCCTCTTAAGAATTCCGCCTGCCCTACGTCGATCTGGAAATGACCGAGGCCGACGGCCTGGCAGCCCTCCACGGCCATGGCGATCATTTCCGCATCGGCCTCGGGTCGATCCAGCCCAATCAACTCTACCCCGAGCTGGACGAACTCCCGTTGCCTCCCCGCGTGGGGCTCCTCGTACCGGAAGACGCTCCCCGCATAGGCGAGCCTTAACGGGAGAGGCCGATGCCGCATGGTCGCCGCCACCATCCGGGCCACCTGGGGGGTAAAGTCATAACGGAGGGCAAGGAGGCGTCCCGTCTGCCGGTCGATGAACTTAAAGACCCGATCCCCCTCCTCATCCTCGCCACCCTTCGCAAAGACCTCCAGGTATTCGAAGGTGGGGGTGATCACCTCCCGGAAGCCCCAGCGCTTAAAGACGGCCAGGACCCTCTCCTCAACGGCCCGCCGTCGCTCGGCCTCCGCAGGTGGATAGACCCGCACGCCTTTTGGGATCTCCGTCCTGCTCACCATTGACCACGTAGGGGAGGGCTTGATGCCCTCCCGAAATGGGCGGGGTGGAACCCCGCCCCTACAGCCGCTGACGGCTGCCTTCACACGTTGACAAGTTTAGCATAGACCAGGTTCGGCATCTTCCGGATCTCCTCCAGGACGGGGAGGGGGATCGGAGCATCAACATTCAAGACCGAGACGGCCCGTCCTCCTTGGCGCTCCCTCCCCAGGTGCATCCCGGCGATGTTCACCTGGTTCTGGCCGAGGAGGGTGCCGATCCGCCCGATGACCCCAGGGACATCCAGGTTGGAGAAGACGAGGAGGTACCCTTCGGGGACGGCCTCCAAGGGGAATTCGTCGATCCGGACCACCCGGGGTTCCCTCCGGCCGAAGAGGGTTCCGGCAACCTCGCTCACCCCCTTGTCGGTCTTGATCCTGACGGTGATGAGGCTGGCATAGTCGGCCTCCTCGGTGGACTTGGTCTCCACCACCCGGATCCCTCGAATCTTCGCCAGAGGCAGGGCGTTGACGTAGTTCACGTCCTCCCGGATCGGATCCATCACCCCTTTCACCACGGCCACCGTCAGGGGCTTGAGATCATAGTTGGCGATCTCGCCCCGGTAGTCAATCCGGATCTCCTCCATCCTCCCTTCGGAGAGCTGCGACTCGAGCCTTCCCAGCTTCTCCGCCAGGATGAGATACGGCTGAAGCTTCTTCAAGAGCTCCGGCTCGATGGACGGGGCGTTCACGGCGTTCCGGAGGATCCCCCGTTGAAGGTAATCGACGATCTGCGTGGCGATCTCCGTCGAGACGCTCTCCCTGGCCTCCTGGCTCGTCCCGGCCAGGTGGGGGGTGCCGATGAAGGTTTCCAACTGGAAGAGGGGGGTGTAGGTACAGGGTTCCTTCTCGAAGACATCTAGGGCTGCCCCGGCGATCTTCCCACTCTTCATGGCCTCATAGAGGGCCTCCTCGTCCACGATGCCACCCCTGGCGCAGTTGATGATCCGGACCCCATCCTTCATCTGGGCGATGGTCTCCCGGTCGATCAAGCGGGTCGTCTCGGGGGTCAGGGGGGTGTGGATCGTGATGAAATCGGATCGGCGATAGAGGTCGGGGAGGTCGCAGAGCTCTACCCCTAAGGCGGCGGCCGCCTCCTGGGAGATGAAGGGGTCATAGGCGATGACCCGCATGAGCAGGCCCTTCGCCCGCCTCGCCACCTCCGTCCCAATCCGGCCCAGCCCGATGATCCCTAAGGTCTTCCCGGCCACCTCGACGCTGACAAACTTGTCCTTGGCCCACCGACCGGCCTTTAACGAGGCGCTGGCTTCGGGGATGTGCTTGGCCAAGGCGAGGAGCAGGGAGAAGGTGTGCTCGGCGGCGGTGACGGTATTCCCGCCGGGGGTGTTCATCACCACGATGCCCTTCGCCGTAGCCGCCTCCAGGTCGATGTTGTCCACCCCCACCCCGGCCCGGCCGATGCCCTTCAGACCCCTCGCCGCTTGCAAGACCTCGGACGTCACCTTGGTCGAGCTTCTGACGATCAGGGCATCGTAGTCGGCGATGAGGCGTTTCAGCTCCTCCGGGGAAGGCTTCTCTTTGACCGAGACCTCGAACCCGGCCTCTTTCAGGATCTGGAGCCCTCTCGACGAAAGATTATCGGTAACGAGGACACGCATGATCACCCCTCTGACTTCAAAAAGATCTCCTGAGCGGCCCGGACCCCCTCGCCAAGCTTGGCCGGATACCCCAGCTCGGAGAGGATCCGTTCCAAGGTGGAGAGAACCAGGATCACGTCCGATTCGTCGGCGTAGCCCAAGTGGGCGATCCGAAAGATCGTGTCTTTGAGCTTCCCCTGCCCGCCGGCGATGGTGATGCCGTATTTCGTCCGCATCGCCTTCACGATCTCCTTCGGGGCGATCCCCTCGGGGGCCTTGACCGCCGTGACGGCTGGGGAGGGGCGCTCGGCGAAAGGCTCAAGGCCCAGGGCCTCGACACCGGCCAGGGTAGCCCGGCTCAACCGTTTATGGCGGGCGATGACCTTTTCCAGCCCTTCGGCCTGGATCAGATCTAAAGCTTCCTTCAGGGCGGCAACCAGCGAGACCGCTGGCGTGAAGGGGCTCTGGTTCTTCTCCTGGCTCTTCTTCGTCGCCTGAAAATCAAAGTAGAACCTGGGGAGCTTCGAACGCCCCACGGCAGCCCAGGTCTTCTTCGAGACGGCACAGAAGGCCAGGCCGGGCGGGATCATCAGGGCCTTCTGGGAGCCGGCCACGACGATGTCTAAGCCCCAGGCATCCGTCTCGACCTCCGTCACCCCCAGGCTGGTGATAGCATCCACGATCAGAAGGGCCTCTTTCTCCTTGACGACCTCGGCAAGGGCCCGGACGTCGTGGAGGACCCCTGTAGAGGTCTCGCTATGGGTGACGAAGACCGCCTTGATGGAAGGGTCCTGCTCCAAGGCTGAGGTGACCTGCTCAGGACGGAGGGCCTTTCCCCACTCGATCTCAACCGGGATAACCTCGACCCCGTAGGCCTGGCAGAGCTCGGCCCACCGCTCGCCGAACTTCCCTCCGACGACGACCAAGGCCCGATCGCCGGGGGAGAGGGTATTGACCACGGCGGCTTCCATGGCCCCCGTCCCCGAGGCGGTGAACATCAGGACCTCATGCTCCGTTCGAAAGAGAGACTTTAAGCCTTCCCGCACATGGGCGAAGAGCGCTTCATAGGCCGGGCTCCGGTGGTAGAGGATCGGCCTAGCCATGGCCAGGAGGGCCTCCGACGGGATCGGGGTCGGACCGGGGGCAAGGAGGTGCTGTTTCTTCATGGCTCCTTCTCATCCGCGCTCAGCCATCGGTTAAAAGCTGAACGCTTTCTAAAAAAAGAATGCACCATGATGGCAGGAAGGAGGGTCTTTAAGGCCCCCTTCAGGCCTTCCCTTGTAACCTTCTTCACAACGTCAGCGGGAATATAACGAAAACAGCCTTCTCTGTCAAGGTGAAAGTGGGCGGCTCGAGCGATCCTGTTGAGATGCGGAGGGTTTTGTGGTAGGGTGCAACGGCAAGGAGTGGGGAGCGGGATGGTTGGAAAGAGGCTTGTCGGATCGGTGATGGTGGCCGGGGCGGCCCTCCTGTGGGGACATATGGGTGTCCTGGCGAAGTTCCTCTTCAACCGGGGGGAGGTGAGCCCTCTCCCCTTGGCCGCCCTCCGGTCTATGGTGGCCTTCTCGTTCCTTTTCCTCTTCCTCGCTCTCCGACGGCGGAGGACGCTGGCGATCCCTCTGGAGGAGCTGTGGCGGGTCGTCATCGTCGGGGTCGCGTTGGGTTCGAACAACTTCCTCTACTACCTGACCATCACCTTCACCACCGTGGCGACGGCCCTCCTGCTCCAGTACATGGCCCCTCTCCTGGTCGCCCTCTTTTCAGTGATCCTGTTCAAGGAGCGGCTGACAAAGATCATCGTCGGCGCCTTGGCCCTGGCCGTGGGCGGCTGCTTCCTGATGGTCACAGGCTACGATCCGAACGCGTTACGGCTCAACCTCCCCGGCCTCCTCACCGGCCTTTCGTCGGCATGCATCTTCGCCTTCTACACCCTGGCCAGCAAGCGGCTCCTCGCCCGGGTCATGCCCTGGCCGTTCCTCCTCTTTTCCTATGCCGCCGCCGGCCTCTTCTGGTCCCTCTTTATCCCGCCCTGGACGCTCCTCCAGAGAGGGTACCCGCCCCGCCTCTGGGCCCTCTTCCTGGTCATCGCCCTCTTCGGCACCCTCCTCCCCTTCGGCCTCTACGTACATGGCCTCGTCCTCCTCCCGGCAACCCACGTGAGCATCATGAGCACCCTGGAGCCGGTGATCGGCGCCACGGCCGCCTATCTCTTCCTGGGAGAGTCCTTGACTTTGCCCCAGATCCTGGGGGGCTTCTTGGTGATCAGCGGGGTCCTTTTGGTGCAACTCAGTAGGGCTTCCGGCGGTTCCTCGGGCGGTCCTCCAGCTCGTTTCTGGAGCCGAGCCAGCCACTCCGGAGGAACCAGACAAGCATCACAATCGGGAGGAGGAGGACCAAGAGGAGGGCGAGGACGAAGAGAGGACGGCTCCCCCAGGGGATGGCGCTGAAGTTCATCCCGAAGAAGCCCGCGATGAAGCTTAAGGGCATGAAGATTGTGGCGATGATGGTCAGGCGCTTCATGACCTCATTTAAGCGGTTAGAGGCGGCGGTCAGGTAGGCCTCAAGGATGTAGCCCAAGAGGTCCCGGTAGGAATCTAAGGTCTCTGAAGCCCTGAGCAGGTGGTCATGGACGTCCCGGAAGTAGAGGGCCGTCCTCTGGTCGATGAAGGGGTACTCGCGCCGGCTCAGGGCGTTATAGACCTCCCGCTGGGGGCTGATGATCCTCCTAAGCAGCACCAACTCTCGTTTCAACGCGAAGAGCCGGTTCAGCCACCCCCGCCTTGGGGGTCCGATGACCTTGTCCTCCAGGCGGTCGATCTCCTCCCCGAGGGCGTCGAGCAGAGGGAAGTAGGTGTCCACCAGGGCATCGCTCAAGAGGTGGAGGATGAAGGACGGCCCGTGGGCTAGAAGCTCCGGCTCCTTCCCAGAACGCTCGAAGATCCGGTTCAGAGGTTCCAGAGGGGCGGCGTGGACGCTCACCAGGTACCGGTTCGAGAGGAAGACGTGCGCTTCATCGGTGACGAGTTTTGAGACCCCTTCCCGCCGGAGGACGTGGAGGACGGCAAAGAGGTAGCCTTCGTAGTCTTCCAGCTTCGGGCGCTGGTTCCTGTGGAGGCAGTCCTCGATGGCCAAAGGGTGGAAGCCGAAGGCCTTCCCAAGCCAAAGGATCTCCTCTTCGGGAGAGGCTTCGAGGTCCAGCCAGAGCTTGGTCTCGGAAGACCGTAGGGCTTCGTCGATCCGGCCGCGCTCCTCCGCTCGGTGGAGGTCACTTCCCTGAAGGATCAGCGCCTTGATCATCCCTTCCTCAAAAGACGGGGATGGAAAGCTCTTTCGGACGGTCGATGGATTTGTCCAGGCTGAGGAGATGGCACGTATCGTTGAACAAAGAAAGGGTTGGAACGCCTTTGGCGAAGAGGACCTCGCTTAACGCCGTGTTGTCAATCTTCAGGGTGAAGATCCGGTTCAGATCGAGGTCCAGGATGAAGCTGACATAGGCCCTGATCGCCCCGGCGTGGGTCACGATGAGGACATCCTGCTCAGGGTGGGCATCCCGGATCCCCTCAAGGGCTGTCACGATCCGCTTCTGGAAGGGGACGAGCCCCTCCCCGCCGGGCGGAGTGGCCTCCAGGGGCCTGGTCAGCCACCGCTGGTAGAGGTCACCATCTTCTTCCTCGATCTCCTGGACCGTCTTTCCCTCCCACCGGCCCAAGCGGATCTCCCGGAGGTCGTCCCGGAGGTGAACGGGGAGGCCGACGGCGGCGGAGAGGATCTCGGCAGATTCCTTCGCCCGTTGCGACGAGCTGGAATAGAGGGCGCCAAAGGATCGGCCCTTCAGGCGATCGGCGAGGCGCTCGGTCTGGAGCCGCCCCGTGGGGCTCAAGCCCGAGTCCTGGTGCCCCTGGATCCTCCGCTCACTGTTCCAGAGGGACTCACCGTGGCGAACGAGGAGCAGTCGTGACATCAAAGAAGCTCCATAGCCGTTAGCCATCAGCCATCAGCAAGATAAGGGAAAACAAAGACATAAGTCCAAGCCCCAGGCTTGGAAATGGCAGGCCGCTTCTGGCATCCCCTTCTTTTTGCTGAAAGCTGACGGCTGAACGCTAATGACTTCACTATATCGCAAGATGGGGTGTATGGAAAGGGGCAACCGACCGGAGGGGCCAAAAAGAGGGGTCAAGGCGTCAGGGAAAGGAGGAGAATCGGGATGTCGAGGGTGCTCATGATGATTGGCAAGCCATGAGGGTTCTTCACTGCGGTATCGAGGCCGGTCCGTTGAGCGGCAGGGTGAAGGTGAAGGTCGAGCCTTTGCCGATCTCGCTCTCCACCTGGATCCGCCCCCCGTGCAGCTCGACGAGCTTCTTCGTCAATGGCAGCCCCAGCCCGGTCCCCTCCTGGGTCCTGACCAATGTGTGGTCGATCCGCTGGAACTCTTCGAAGATCCGCCCCTGATCCTCCGGGGCAATGCCGCTCCCGGTGTCGGCTACAGCGATCTCTACCTCCTGCCCGACCCGCCTGGCAGAGACGGTGACCCGACCACCCTTGGGCGTGAACTTGATGGC
>JACQHM010000084.1 GCA_016199025.1 Candidatus Methylomirabilota bacterium
AGCCTGGCCACCATCAGACCCCCTTCGTACTCCGGGATGATGACCTCATCGGCCCCAGCGTTCTTCATGGCCTCTGCGTACCGGCGCTGGCCGGCCCGCATGACGATCTTGGCACCAGGGTTCAAGGATCTCGCGGTGATGGTGATGTAAAGGTTATCGGCGTCGTTGTCGATCAGGACGCAGATCCCCCTGGCCCGCTCGATACCGGCCTGGGCCAGGACATCCCGCCGCTTGGCATCCCCCCGGACGACGGGGACTCCCTCATTCAGCAGCTCGTGACAGAGCCCCTCGTTGATCTCGACCAGGACGAAGGGGATCCCGGCCTTCTCCAACTGGTCCACCACAGTCCTCCCCACCTGGCCGTAGCCACAGATGACGAAGTGGTTCTTGAGGTTGGCAAGGTTGAGTTCGTTCATCATTTTTCCCCATGCCCCTAGGCCGTTCCGGGCGAAGATGGTCACCAGGACCCGCTCGGCCAGCCAGACCTGAAAGAAGAAGACGCCGGTGTAGACGAAGAGGGCGAAGAGCTTGGTCGCGGTTTTGACCTTCTCGGGGTGCACCGCATGGGGATGGGTGATCCAGAAGAGGGCATCGGCGAAGGAGAGGTCTTCCAGGGCCATATAGACGCCGACGCCCAACACGTTGAAGAGGAAGAACAGGAACAGGGGGAACCAGAGTCTCCTGGCGAAGAGGTCGAACACCCGTCTAAACGGCACCCGCGGAACCACTGGCCTCCCTCTCTTGATCCCCGGTTCCTGCCGATGACAGCACCGCCGTCTGGTGCCGGCCAGCCAAGGGTCCTCTAAAACCTCCCGTACTGCTCATAAGCTTCGAGAGGCATCATCCCCCCTCGGACCGCCTCCCGGACCTGGTTCTCGGTGTTGACGACCTCCTCCCCTTTCAAAAGCACCTCCACGGCCACCTCCTTCGGAACGGCCACGATGCCATCATGGTCGGCCACAATGACATCGCCTGGAGCGATCCTGACATCCCCGATGATGATGGAGCAGTTTCTCTCCAGAAGCTCCCAGCGGGGGACACAGTCGGTGGGGGTCTTGTAGCGGGCGAAGACGGGGAAGCCCTCTCTCAGGATGAACTCCACATCCCGCACCCCCCCGTCGATCACCGCCCCCCGGCAGCCCCGGACCTTGAGGGAGGTCACCGAAAGCTCCCCCAGGTGGGCAGAGACTGAATCATTGGTCTGATAGACCAATATTGAATCCTTAGGCGCTTCCCCCAACATGGTTAGCACCTTCCGGATGGAGGTCTGGTAGTCGATCTTGGAGTTGGGGACGCCGTACAACGGGAAGGCGACACCGGCCACCTTCGTGCCAGGGACCAACGGCTGAAGGGTGTGGGGGAGGGTCCGGTGGTAGATCCCCATCTCGTCTAGGACATCGGTGATGGCCCCTGTGTAGACCTTCCTGAAACGCTCACACATCTCAGGAATTGGGATCTGCTGTCCTGCCACGTCTTTCCCCTCCATAGAAACCACGCCCGGCTCCCAGGCTTGAAGGCCCTAGGCCCTGAACCGAGAACCGGGCGCGCCACAATGGCTTATCCCCCTGTAGAAGTCGAGAACTCGCTCCGTGGGGATCTCTTAAGGCCGAACAGGGGTCGTCAAGAGCGCCTCGAGAGGCTTGGGGAGCGGTTTCCCACCCACGACGAGGATCAGGACGTGGACTTCGTGAGTGGCGGCGAAGGTCGGCGTGAACCGGATGGAGTAGGAGCCAGGATCACTCTCCTCCGTCATGGCGTTCCCCGTCTCGGCGATGTTGGCATCCAGGAGCTCCCGGTTGTGCTCGATGTTATCGAAAGGTCCGTACTTAGCGTTGTACTCCTTGAATTCTTCCTCAGTGCTCGCGTGTTCGTGGGGGAGGATGATGAACACGGTGGCCTTGGTCAACGGCTTCTTGGAGACCTTCCTCGTCTTCTTATCGACCTTTACCTCATCGATCTTCGCGGTGATCCAACCCTCGACATCCTTTCTCAGTACCCCTCCCTGGACGGAGATCGAAACCTCGTAGGGCCCAACACGGGTCTTTTTGATATCCGGCAGGTGCTTCCGGTGCTCCACCGCGCCGTGACCCCAGAGCCTCCCCGGCCAGGCCAGGAGGGCCACCATCGACCCGATGAGGACAAACTGTCCTAAGGTTCTCATAGTAGCCCTCCTATGAACAGGACTTGGGCGGGAAAGGCCCTTTCAGAGGGGGAACGATCCGGAAGACGTGCTGCTTTCCTTCCTTCACCTCCACGAAGAAGCTCTCCCGTTCCATGTCTCCCTTCTCATCGAAGTAGACATCCACCAGGATGCCCGGCTCCTCCCTGGCTGAGATGGTCAGCCCGTGCAGACAGGAGATGACCTTTCCGGGATCCAAGGCCCCGGCTTCCTCGACAGCGGCCTTAAAGACATAGACGGCCATATACGCCTTCAGGGCATTGTGATCCGGCTTCACCCCGTAGCGCGCCTCGAACCGTTTCACCACCTGTTGGATCGTCTCCAGGGGGGCATCCGGCGTCAGGCTCACGTGGCACTTGACCCCCTCCATCGCCGGGCCGGCCAACCCGATGGTCGTCGGTGAGCAGAGGGGTTCTCCCCCCACGATCTCCACCTTGAGCTTCATCTCCCGGGCCTGCCGCACCGCAAAGGAGGCCTCCAACTCCGGGAGAACCACGATCAAGACCTGGGCCTTGGCTTGTTTGACCTGGCTCAGGGCCTTTTTGTAGTCCCGCTGCTGGGGCTCCGCCGGGACCTCGGCAACCAGGGTCTTGCCCCGGCCTTTGAGATACAGGTTAACGCCCAGCCGGGCGCTCTGCCCATAGTCATCGTTCACATAGATCAGGGCGATCCGGTCGAGCTTCAATTCGTCCAGCACGTACCGGAGCCCCTTGAAGATGATGACCGCATCGGTCAAGTGGACCCGGAAAATGTTCGGATACCCCTTCTGGGTAATGGCCAGGGAGGGGGAGGCGGTGAACTGGGGGAGGCCCTCCTCCTTGGTAATGTCCATACTCGCCAGGGTCAATCCGGTGTGGACAGGGCCGATGATGGCCAAAGGATTCTGAGACACCAAGGCCCGCATGGCTTCGGCCGCAGCCGCCCGCTCCCATGAGAGGTTGGAAAGGATGGGCTGGATCGGGCTCCCCATGAGGCCCCCTGAAGCGTTGATCTCGTCGATGGCCAACAAGACCCCATCCCGCCACATGATTCCCACCTGGGAGCCACTCCCGGTGAGCTTCTCGATGACCCCAATCTTCACCGGCGGCTTGGGTTGTGCCCAGGCCCCCGTCAGGCTGAACGGCTCCCCTACACTGAGGAGAACCAATACCCAAAGGATCAGGCTCCGTTGCATCCCATTGCTCCTTTCGTCGCGTCCATTCCCTTGGATTGGCCGCCGCCTCAAAGCTCTTCGACCAGCGACCGAACCCTCTCCTTGATCTCGGACACCCTCGCCCTCGCCGCCTCACGCCCTTTCTCGACGATGGCCTCGAGCCGCCTGAAATCGAACAGATCGAACTCGTCCAACTCTGGCTGGAGGTGGACGTCGAAATGCCTGGATCGGTTCCTGACGATCTCCATCCCCTCAACGTTGATGGCCCGGGTGATGATCTGGAGGATACTCGGGGCATCCAGAAACTCCCGGAGCATAGGGCTCCTCCGTAACACCTGCCCGAACCAACTCCCCTTCGTCTCCTCCTCAGGGAACGAGGGGAAGGCTACCTCCCGCTGTGGGGTCACGTTGACCGCAATCACCAGCCGGGCGCCCCGCTTTTTCAAGACGTCCCCGGGAACGTTGTTCACGATGGCTCCATCGACCAGATACATCTTGCCCAGGCGGACGGGCTTGACGATCCCGGGAAGGGAGGCGCTTGCCCGGCACGCCAGACCCAGGCTCCCGCTGTCCAGGACGGCCTCCGTCCCGGCCACCAGGTCAGCGGCGATGGCACAAAAGTTCACCGGCAGATCTTCGATCATGATGTCCCCGAAGACCCGACGGACCATGGCATCGACCTTCTTCCCTTTGTAGATAGCCGTCTTGGGGATCGTGTAATCCGACGGTGAGAGGGGATTGGTCTCGACCCATTCCCGTCGGCAGATCTCGATGATCTCCGGGATGCTTTTCCCCATCGCATAGAGGGCGCCGATAAACGCCCCCATGCTCGTGCCGCCGATCAGGTCAATCGGGATCCCTTCCTGCTGGAAAACCTCCAGGACCCCAATGTGGGCGAAGCCCCGGGCCCCCCCGCCTCCCAACGCCAGCCCGACGCCAATCCCAATCACTTGTCGCGCCACCTGAGGGAAGCTCCCCTCACCATCGCCATCCCCCAGGGCGATCTTATAGGGAATCGGATGCTTGAGGGCCTGGACCAGATCGTCCACCGTCAGTGTCCCCGATCGTGGAACGATGTCTAGGACCAACGCCGTCTTATGCTCGGCCGCTGGGGCCTCGTCCCGGATCTGCTCGAGGATCGAAAGCCCCCTCTTCAGGCTCCCCTCCGTTCGGGCAACGGCTAGCAAAAAGAGATCGGATTGATTGATGAGCTTCAAGAAGAGATCAGGCCCCACCAATCTGCCGGCAGCGATGACGACGAACTCGAAGGCCCCTTTCAGGGCCTCGAAGAGGGGGGCGAGTTGGTGGGGGAGAAGCTCCTCGCCTAACATGCCCTGATCGGCGGCCAACCCCCAGAGGTCCGGGTCCAGAGGGATGAGGTAATCCTCAGGAATCTGGCCTCCCATCCCCTCCAGCTTGTCCAACAAGGTCTCCAGCCCGGGCTTCAAAGGGAACGGATGGGCCAGGTTCAGATCGAGGAGGACGGTCCGCTTCCCTGTCTCCGCCGCGATGACCCGGGACAGCCTCAAGGCCAGCTCCCAATCGTGATGATCCGAAAGCGTGCTCATACAGCCGATGACCCGCTGGGTCTTCTTATACTCCCTCTCCATCCTCCTTAAGCTAGCACTCAAGGATTGACTTAAACGGATGGCCAGCTCCGGCCTGATTCGGAGCAGCTCATCGAAGTCCTCCTTCCGGAGGAAGAACAGCTCCGAATCGAGGGTCGTCATCACCGTGGCGGAACGGGGTTGGCCGGTCAAAAGGGACATGTCCCCGAAGTGCGCATGCCGGCCGAGGCGTCCCAGCTCCACCTCTTCCCCCCTCAAGAAGCCCAGGACCTTCACCTCGCCGAATCGGATGATATAGAGGCCATCCCCCCGCTCCCCGGCCTCCACCACAACTTGGCCGGACTCGTACCGGCGCACCTCCACCTTGCTGGCCAGCCACCGGATCTGTGCCGGGGAGAGAGCCTTGAAGAGATCGCTTTGCCCGAGGGCCTGGGCCAGCTCCTCCCGTTTGGCCCGGCGATACCCCTCGATGGCGGCTTTGACCGCGTCCACGAGGGCCGTTTCCCGCCAGGGAAACGGCACCACCCGATAGGAGGTCGGCAGATGGGTCCCCTCGCTCGGCGAAAGCTCCTGGTCGCCGATGAGCACCCATTTCGTCGAGGGGAAGCGCCCCGCCAAAAGCTCGATGCCCGACCGATGCCGCTCGACGCTCCCCGTCGTCGTCACGGCGACCTCCAGATCGTCCCGGCTTCGAAGCAAGGCCCCCACAAAGGCAACCACCTCGGAGCTCCCCTCCGCCATGTCCAGGGAATGGGACCCCTGGAACGCTAAACGGAGCTCAGCGCGGAGCGTCCTCAACAGATCCGCTTCGTCAGCGATGCAAAGGATATGAACCTTCCTCGTGACCATCCTTACACGCCGAATCGGCTCTGATAGGAGAAACCGATCGAGAAAATGGGCTGGACGGTGATAAGGGAACAACCCTCTCCCGAATCTAGGAAGAACTGGTCCGATTATCAGGAGGGGAAGAGCGTCTTGTCAAGAGGTTTTTGAAGGGAAACGATCCAAAGTTCCCTCCCTATCGGATCGATCCGAAGGGAGCCGAACTGGATGAGCCGCACAGCCTTGGGATCCTGAAGGGGCGTCAGGCAGGAGAGGGTCCCAAGTTTGAGATCGAGGCCCTGGAGGATGCCCAAGGCCAAGGTGTCGTTCTCGGCGTCGTTTAAGCCAAGGAGGAGCCCCGTCAGGTTCTCCATATCGGCAATCCTCACCTCGGAGACCCCGAACACGTCTTTGATCCGTGAGTGCTCCCCCGATGTGATACCCCCGCTCACCAACAGCTCCAACCCTTCAGGTCCCTGCTCTCCGTGGAGGACGATCGTCCCGAGCGTTTTCTCGATGAAGGCCAGTTCGTTAGTGTGGAGCCTCCTTCCTCCCTGGAACCAGAACCCGTGCAGCCTCACCTTTTTCAGTGAAAGCTCCAAGGAATGGGCCCCGTGGAAGTACTCCTGAAATTTCCGCTCCCGGTGGGCCCGCCTCCCTTCCCAGGGTTTGTTCCCCACCGCCTCGGCCACGGGGAGGCGATGAACCTTGAGTCCCCTCCGCCCCTCATGCAGGAGGAGGAGCGGCTCCAATTCTTCCTGCCGCTCTAAGGCGATGAGGTGCTGCGGGCGAAGGAGGTCGATCTTCTGAAACTTCAGTTCCCTCCCGGCCCGGCCATGGATGAGCCCGGTGGTGTCCACCAGGACGATCCCGGCCTTCTCTTCCGCGGCCTGATCCGCCAGCCGCTTCAAGCCGACGATCAATGGGAGGAAGTGACCTAGGGGGGAGGTCGCGCCGACGAACCGGAGGGCAACAGGGGGAGGGGGGAACGCCCCGATGGAGGCAGGGGGGAAAAGGGCTAGGCCGATGGTGGTGGGAGGCCCAAGGGTCGATTGGCCGATGTCCCCATCCACCAGGGCCACCAGGATCCCTTCCCGGTTCCACTCCTCGATCAGATACCGGGCGAAGGTCGTCTTCCCCGCGTCGGAGGCCCCCAGGAGGAGGACGATCCCCCGCTCCCGGGCGATCACGCCGGCCACCTGATGCCAGCCTTCGGGGACCTGGATCGCTTTCGTCTCCACAATGCTCAAAAATCCCCAGGGTCGAAGCGAATGAAAAGTGCCTTTGGGTCAAGGCCATCTAACGTCTCAAGGACAAGGTCCGCGTGGGCAAGCTCAGCCTTAGCATGGGTGTGAGTCAACGCGAGACAGACCATCCCGGCCGCCTTGGCCGCTCTCACACCTTCTTTCGAATCCTCGATGACCACGCACCGGGAGGGAAGAACTCCTAAGCGATGAGCGGCCAGGAGATAGGGCGCCGGGTCCGGCTTCCCCCTCTCATAATCCTCCGCGCTCACGACGATCCGGAAGGCGTCGCGGATGCCCAAACGCTGTAACGCCTCCTCCGCCTCCTCCCGGGTTGCCCCGGTGGCAATGGCCAAGGGGAGGACTTCTTGGGCCCTTTTAATGAAGGCCACGGTCGCAGGATACGGCCTCACCCCCGAGGCGGCCAGCTCCTGGTAGAGGCGCTGTTTCTCAACCATCAGGGGCTCGACCTGAGGATCCCCTTTCCCAAGGAGGGCCTCGAAAAGCTCCCGGTCGGTCAGGGCAACGTAGCGCCGGTAATATTCCTCCTCCGAGAGGTCCCGGCCGATCAACTGAAGGGCCCGCTGGGTGGCCAAAAGGTGGAGGGGCTCCGAATCCACGATCACCCCGTCCATGTCGAAGATGAGCGCCTGAGGCATCTCACGCTCCACTCCTCCCTTCCCGGAGGCGCCTTGCTTGAGACGAGAATCATCTGTAGACGAACATAAAGAGTAAGCTTAACATCATTCCGCCCTTCTCCATTTCCCCTACGATATAGTATAAGGTTCTCGATGACGACGTAGGCAAGAAACCCGCGAGCATCAAACCCACATAGAACAAGAAGACAACTTGGCCAAACAGAGTATCCCTTAATCTCTCGAAGGATACCGATGAAACGGCAAGGAATAGCCCGATCAGGACACTGCAGAGAAAAGAGCTCTTCCTCCAGCCCAACAGGGAAGCGAGCGTAATGACTCCCCCTGCCAAATCACCTTTCTCATCCCGAATATCCATCCTGATCTCTCTACTCAGGAGCAGGAGGAAGGTAGGGAGCATGTACCGTGCCGAGGCAACCTCACCCGGCATTAGCAGCGCTGGATAAAGAAGGAGCGAGGTGTAAACGCCAGCCACCCCAATGTTTTTGAGGAAAAAAATCCGCTTCCAAACGATTGAATAAGAGATCAAACACAGGCAGAAGACCCCACCATACACCAGCGCTCTCCAGCCAAGGTGGAACAGAAGTCCGGCCGTGAGGAAGCTAAGGACGACTACCATACGCAGGACGCCCTCCCGCGACACGCGACCGGAAGGGAGAGGGCGGTAGGGCGCATTGATTCGGTCGATCTGAAGATCGTAGGAATCATTAATCAGAAAGGTAAGGACCATCATCATCACAACCGACAGCGCACCAAAATAGGACTGGGCTGAGTACCTTCCAGTCATGGGTAAAAGAAACAACCCTGCCCCTAACAAACTCGGCGGCACCCGTATGACCCACAACCAACCAAGCAGACGGTTGATTGTTGAGCTGTTTATACGGCTGCCGAGAGAAAAAACCATCGGGGTCAGTTTAGGCATAGGTCAATCCTCTAAAAGGAGCGCAACGGACAAGGGAAGTCTGCTCCCGAGCACCGGGACCGCCACACACCGAAGGGGGCAATTTTCACGAGAACGCTTCGAGCAGCGCCGTGGCCTCTTGCCAGTCTGCCGTGTCAAACCCTTCGGTGAACCACCCGTACAGCTCCGCCAGCATTTGTCGGGCGTCTTCGCGCTTGCCCTGTTTCTGCCACAAGCGACTCAAGCTCATCACCGCCCGCAGCTCTAAAGACTTCGCCTGCTGACGGCGGGCAATCTCGATAGCTTGGCGAAAACAGATTTCAGCCTCGGTCGTAGGGGCGGGTTTCAAGCCCGCCCCTACACCCAGTGCCTCCTCCAATTTCCTCAGCTTCTCGTGGGGGGCCTCATCCTGCCGAAACTGTAGCACCCGCTGCAAGAGATCGATCACAGGATACAGGGCGCTGTTCTGGTAGTAGGGTGAACCGCGGCACTCCAGCCGGATATGCGGCTCTCCCACCACCCGGTCCTTCACCACCTGCACCAGGCGGGATTTGCCGATCCCCGGCTCCCCGCTGAGCACCACCACCTGCCCCACCCCATCCTTCACCTGCGCCCAGCGTTCCAGTAGCAGCCCCACCTCCTGCTCCCGGCCCACCAGGGGGGTCAGCCCGGTGGGGCCGGCCACCTCCAGACGGCTCTGGGCTCCCGTCTCCCGCAACACCCGGTACAGCGCCATCGGCTGGGAGAGGCCTTGGAGGGGGTGCACGCCCAGCACCTGGCAGGCAAACAACCCCTGGACCAGCCGATAGGTGGCGGCGCTGATCACTACCGTATCCGGCTCCGCGATCCCCTGCACCCGGGCAGCCAGGTTCGGGGTCTCGCCCAGGGCCAGATGTTCGTGCTTATCACCCCCCCCCATCTCACCCACCACCACCAGGCCGGTATGAATCCCCACCCGCACCCGTAGGGGCACGGCATGCCGTGCCCCTACACGGTGTTGTAATCGCGCATGCCCACAGCCAGGGCAGGCCCGGATCAGCTTGGTCCCGCACTCCTCGCAGAACTTGGCCGCCTGACTATTCTCGTGCTGACAATTTGGGCAGATCATATTGCGGCTTCCTTATATGCCCCCCACGCACCCGTGTCAAGGAAAAATGGAGGGAGTTGTCCGGGTCAGGAGGTTACTATGCCACCGAAAGCGGATCATAGAGGAAGACAACAAGGAGGCCACTTTGGTGTCGGGCGTCCTAGCCCCCCACTCGGGTCTGGAACCTCGCCAGGATCTCTCTGGTCCCTTTCTGTTGCCCCACGATCTCATCCAGGGCGGCGAGGAGTTCCTCCTGCCCCACCTGGCCTCCCTTCACCATCTTCAGAAGGGCTTCGAGCTTCCCGGCGAGGGCCCCTTCCCGCTCCCGTAAGGCGGCGATGGTCGCGCCCACGTTGGTCAACACCTGATTCATCAGGCCCTCCAGCTCCCGGAGGTCGTCCCCCTCCCGGAGCGTGACCTTGACCGAGAAGTCACCGTCCGCCATCCGCCTCACTGTCTCCTCGAACCGGTAGATCGGCCCGGCGAACTTGTGGGTGACGAAGATGCTTAAGATGGCGGAGATGACCATGGCTAAGAAAATGGCCGGCCAGACCCTCACCCCCAGGGCCCGGACCTGATCGAGGGCGGCATCCCGCTCGGCTGGCGATCCCCTGAAGAGGACCATCAGGTCCAAAGGGATGAAGAGGAGGAAGATGATGAGAAAAGAGGAGATGATCAGGGGGACGAGGGAAAGGAGAAGGTACTTCCGTTGAATCCCATGGACGTAGAATCGCCTCCGCTTCCACGGTCGCTCCGCCATTCGTGACCTCCTTCTTACACAGCTCTCACTCGCTCCAGAACCCTTGGCATCCTGGGATCATCGGACGATCACCCTTGAGGCTGCGGTTCGGCCCCGGAAGGGGCTGCTCGCTTGAGAAGCGTAAGGACCTCCTCGTCCTGCATCTCGGAGAAGTCTTCGTAGAAGTCCGCCACGGCGAAGGTCAACGCGTCACTCACATAGAGGATCACCAGCTCATCCACCTTGGGAGCGAGGACCGTGACCGCCGAGTCCGACGCGACGGGAGCAGCCACGACGATCTTCTCTGCCCCCCGCCTCCTCACGAACTCCACCGCCGCCAGCATGGTATAGCCCGTGGCCAAGCCATCGTCCACGAGGATGACCGAGCGGCCAGAGAGGTCCGGAAAGAACCTCCCACCCCTATAGAGCTGGTCCCGCCGGAGGACCTCCTGATAGACCTTCCGGGCGGTGTCCTCGATCTCCTCGGGCGTAAGCCGGAGGCTGGCCACCATGGGCTCGTTCAGGATCAGCGTCCTATCCAAGGCGATGGCCCCTAACCCCGCCTCCGGGCTCCAGGGGACCGGGACCTTCTTCAGCACCAGGACTTCTAGAGGACAGGCGAGGCGCTTCGCGATCGGGAAGGCGACGGCCACCCCTCCCCTGGGGATCCCAAGGGCAATGGGCTTATCCAGGTGACGGCGGGTCATCTCATCCGCCAGAGCCTCCCCTGCCTCGTGCCGATTGGGAAACACCACCCTCCGCTTGAAGCCCTTCCACATCTCCTCAGCCCTCTAAGAGGGGAGCAGCCGGGGCTCGTCCGAGCTTCAGCTCGGATGAGCGTTGCTCACCACGGCGTTACAGGGGGATGTTATTCCCCCCTCAAGCCAATCCCATAGGCCTTCAGCTTCCGGTGAAGATGGCTCCGCTCGATCCCGAG
>JACQHM010000004.1 GCA_016199025.1 Candidatus Methylomirabilota bacterium
ACCCTCTCGGCCTGCGGCCTCGGCCTCGCCGCTCCTCTCTCCGTCTCTTCCATCCGTAAGTATTTCCCCGAAGAATGGGAGGCCCATCTTCGAGGGGAGTGCCCCACCGGCCGCTGCCGGTAGCTGGCACAATACCTCCTATCCGCCTTCCCGTTCGGACGAGAGGCATCTCCAGAGGGGGAGAGCAACCAGAATGACATACAAAACGGCGTTATAAAAATTTCTTGACAAATGGAGTAGAATATCATAATAGAGCGGGAGGAGATGTGGCTGGAAAGTCAGGTCCCCACTCCTGGTAGGCTACATCTCTCTACTTTTCAACGGTCGCATCGCCGAGGCAAGTCCTCAGGACAGCTTGCGACTTATAGTCAACCTTTAACAGAAGAGGAGGGATAGCCGTGCGACGTACCATCTGGTCCGTGTTGTTGATCGTGCTCCTGCTGCCCTTTGCGGCGTATGGCAACGACGAGCTGCTCAAGCTCCAGAATGATGATGGCCAGTGGGTGATTCAGAGGAAAAACTATTCGGCGACCGGCTATAGCACCTTGACCCAGATCACCCCTGAGAACGTCAAGAACTTGAAGGTCGCCTGGTCACTCTCGACGGGCACCAACCAGGGGCATGAGGGAGTGCCACTGGTGGTCGGCACCACGATGTATGTGCACAGCTCCTACCCCAATCACGTCTATGCCCTCGACCTGACGAAGGAAGGGGCCCCTATCAAGTGGAGCTACACCCCGAAGCAGGATGCGCGGGCGGTCCCGGTCGCCTGCTGCGACCTGGTCCACAGGGGCTTAAATTACGTCGAGGGCAAGATCCTGATGCACACGCTGGACGCGCAGTTGATCGCTCTGGATGCCGCCACGGGGAAGGAGATCTGGAAGGTCCGGAATGGTGACCCGACGAAGGGGGAGACCATGACCGGGTCTGGCCTGGTGATCCATGACAAGTGGATTGTCAGCATCTCAGGCGGCGAGTTCGGGGTCCGCGGCTGGGTGGCGGCCTACGATATTAACACCGGCAGGCGGATCTGGCGGGCGTACAGCATGGGCCCTGACGAGGATCTCCTCCTTGCCCCTCACTTCAATGCCGTCAACCCTCACTACGGGCGGTTCGGCGAGGGGACCAGGACCTGGCCAGGCGATCAGTGGAAGGTCGGCGGTGGCACCACGTGGGGCTACTGGTCGTTTGATCCCGACCTGAACCTCTTCTACTATGGGACCGGCAACCCCGGGACCTGGAACCCCACGCCGCGGAAGGGTGACAATAAGTGGTCCATGACCATCTGGGCCCGGGATCCTGACACCGGGCTGGCAAAGTGGGCCTACCAGATGACCCCCTGGGATGCGTGGGACTATGACGGGGTCAATGAAGGGATCCTCGCCGAGCAGACGATTGGTGGGAGAAACTACAAGACCCTGACCCACTTTGACCGGAACGGCTTTGCCTACACGCTGGACCGGACCAACGGGACGCTCCTGGTCGCGGAGCCCTTCGTGTATGTCAACTGGGCGAAGGGGATCGACAAAAAGACGGGGAGGCCCATTGAGGATCCGGCGAAGCGGACCAAGCAGGGGGAGGATACCAAGGACGTCTGCCCCTGTGCCATGGGGGGCAAGGACCAGCAGCCCGCCGCCTACTCCCCCAGGACCGGCCTCTTCTACGTCCCGACCAACAACATGTGCATGAACTACGAGGGGGTCCTGGTCCAGTACACAGCAGGGGCGCCGTACGTGGGCGCGAACCTGCTGATGATGCCGGGCCGTGGTGGGCATCTCGGTGAGTTCATCGCCTGGGATGGTGCCACGGGGAAGAAGGTGTGGGGCATCAGAGAGCCCCAGCCGGCCTGGGGCGGCGCCCTGGTCACAGCCACTGATCTGGTCTTTTACGGCACGATGGACGGGTGGTTCAAGGCGGTCGATGCCCGAAACGGCCAGGTCCTCTGGAAACACAAGGTAGGCTCCGGCATTATTGCCCCTCCGATGACCTACATCGGCCCCGACGGCAAACAGTATGTCGCCGTCTTGTCAGGGGTCGGGGGCTGGTTCGGTGCCATCGTGTCGCTCGACCTTCCGCCCGACGATCCGTTCGGCGCGTTGGGCGAGGTAGGGGTCGCCTACCAGGCTGGTCTGGATAAAGCGACGACCAAGGGTGGCATGCTCTACGTGTTCACCCTTGACTAGTCCCCCACCCTTCCCCTCCCCCTTCATGGTGGGTAGGGGGTAGTAGGTGGTATGAGGTCTCAGCTACTGATCCACACCTACCAACCCCATGCCACCCACCACCAACCTACAAGGGGGAGGGGTGGGAGGGAGTGGGCCCGGCGCCGGAGATCGTTTCTCCGGCGCCGGGTGCCTCCCGGTGCCCGCGTTCAAAAACCCCCTTACCCCTGTTCTCTCCCCTGGGGGGAGAAGCCCCTCACCCCTGCCCTCTCTCCTGAGAGGCTTATCTTTACCCACATCTTTTAAATTGGGGGAGTTGGAGGTATCCTTGTAGCGCACACGGAGCAGGTA
>JACQHM010000089.1 GCA_016199025.1 Candidatus Methylomirabilota bacterium
GATGACCACCGTCTTGGACCGGTTGATGGCCGCTGTCAGCTTCCGTAACGCCTGGGACATGAGCCGGGCCTGGAGCCCCATAGTCGGCTCCCCCATCTCCCCCTCGATCTCGGCCCGGGGGACCAGGGCCGCCACCGAGTCGATGACGACGACATCCAACGCCCCACTCCGGACCAGGGTCTCGACAATCTCCAAGGCCTGCTCACCGGTATCGGGCTGGGAGATCAAGAGGTCATCCAGGTTCACCCCCAAGGCCTGGGCGTAGCGGGGATCCAGGGCATGCTCCGCGTCAATGAAGGCGGCCGCCCCACCCCTTTTTTGGGCCTCACAGATCACGTGGAGGGCGAGGGTTGTCTTCCCCGACATCTCTGGCCCGAAGATCTCCACGACCCGGCCCCGGGGCACACCCCCGACACCTAAGGCCGCATCCAACTCCAGCGATCCGGTGGGGATCGTGGCGATCGGGACCAGGGGTCCCTTCTCCCCCATCCGCATGATCGCCCCCTTCCCGTAGGCCTTCTCGATCTGGGCGATGGCCAGCTCCAAGGCCTTTTCCTTTTCCCTGTCCTTCACGACAGCCTTCCCTTGTCCCTCACGGGCTTGCGGCTCGCGATCCTTTCGCTCGACCATGATCGTTTCCTCCTCTTCACCCTGCTCGCCGTTTCAATCCTCGCCTGACCCGAAGGCCGGGCGCGACAGGATCTCTTGCGACGGGTCCGATAGGGTCCTTCTTCAAAAACTCCTCGTACTGACGGAACCGTTCTTGAACATAGGAGAGGCTGCCTAGAGCTTTCGGAAGACGCCGATCACCTTCCCCAGGATCCTGAAACGTTCCTCCCCCTCCTTGACCTCGATGGGGGCCATGAGGGGATTTTCAGGCTGTAAGAGGATGACCCCGTCCCGCCGGATCAGACGCTTGATGGTTGCCTCTTCATCCAGGAGGGCCACGACGATCTCCCCGTCCCGGGCCGTCTCCTGGCGGCGGACCAGGACGTAGTCGCCATCCCAGATGTGGGCCCCGACCATGCTCTCCCCCTTCACCTTCAAAAAGAAGGCCTCCGATCCCCCGAGCCACTCCTCGGCCACAGGGAGGGTCCCCTCGACGTTCTCGACGGCGAGGAGCGGAAGACCCGCCTGGACCCGGCCGACGACAGGGATCGGGCGGCCAGTCCCTTCCTGGACTGCGTGGAGGAGACGGATGGACCTGGCCTTGGCAGACTCCCGCTTGACGTATCCCTTCCGCTCCAGGGCCTTGAGATGATCGTGAACGGCATGGGGATCCAGGCCCAGGCGCTCCCCGATCTCCCGAACGGTGGGGGGGAGGCCCCGCTCCTTCACGAAAGCCTGGATACACTCCAGGACAGCCTGTTGCCGCTCTGTTAAATGTCCCGACATTCCCCTCCTCCTGTTTTAGAATTGACAACATCTGTTGAGAATATACTCAACATTAGTTGTATTGTCAAGAGAAAAATGAAGGGGGGGTTGTAGCCTCAAAAGAGGCTAAGCTGGATGGGGCCTTCTTCCTCTTTGGTAGGATCGCCGAAGAGGTCAATCTGACCGAAGACTCCGTCGTACCCCGGGACGACCCGGACCTTCCCCTCCCGGACCCTGAGGATCCCTTCGACCAGCCTGGGCCAGGCGAGTTTCCGGAGTTCCTCCTCGGGAAGCGTGAGAAGGATGGCGAACTCGCTCCCTCCCCGTTCGATAAGGCGGTCGTATTCCCGCATGACCGCCATGCTCCCCGGCTTTTTTCCCAAGGTTAAAGCGATGATCTCCTCCAAAGGGACGAGGCGTTGATAAGGGATGGCCGAAGGAGGGAGAGAGCCCTCAGGTCGGTCGGCCAGGTCTTCCACCCGGTGCAACACCCCCACCGTCACCTTCCGCCGGCAGACAGGGCACCGGAACCCCTGATACCTCGTCTCCTTTGGGGAGAGGGACGCGCCACATTTCCTGTGGCCATCGTAGTAGTACTTCCCCTCCTCAGGGAAGAACTCGATGGTCGAAAGGATCCTTTTCCGATCCTTCGCCTTGATCGCCTCCACGAGTTCCTGGTAGGGCATCCGCTTTGCGAAGACAGTGGCCTCCCGGCCGAGCTTGGATGGCGAGTGGGCGTCGGAAAAGCTCAGGATGGCCACCCGATCCAGGTTCGAGAGGCGCCAGTTCATGGGAGGGTCCGAGGAGAGGCCGGTCTCGACAGCAAAGATCTGGGCCGCCTCCTCACCGAAACACTCCTCCAGGGAGCGAAAATTGGAGGCGGAGCCAAAGAGGGATGAAATGGGGGACCAGATATGGGCCGGGACCAGCACGCTTTCCTGAGAGATGTCCAGGACGAGCTTCACCAGGTCGTCGGCGGGGAAGGTCAAAAGCGGCCGGCCATCGGCGGAGAGGTCGGCCCGCTGGCCGAGGGCCTGGTTCAGCTTCTCGACGACCTGAAGGGAAGGGGCCCAGATGACGATGTGGAGCTTTCGCAGCCTCCCTTTCAGCCGATAGACATGGGCGACCTCGGCCGTGAGAAGGAACCGGACGTGCCGTTCACCTTTTAAACGGAAGAGGCCTGGTTCTGCCGGTTGAAGCCTCGCCTGAAGCTCCTGAACGTAGGAGGGATGGGTGAAGTCCCCGGTGCCGATGAGATCGATTCCCTTCCTCACAGCCCACCGGGCCAGGGCATCCAGGCCCATCTCCTGGCTGGCCGATCGGGTGTAGCGCGAGTGGACGTGGAGATCGGCGATGAAGGACATCCCCCTCAGCCTGCTTTCTCGAAGAGCCTCCCCTCACAACGCCGACAGAAGCCGGGGCCCTTTCGGTCCGTGTCCCCTAGGCTGTTGGAGAAGAACATGACACAGCGGGGGTTAGGGCAGTGGCCGAGGCCGTACGTATGACCCAGCTCGTGGACGGCCTCCGTCAACGCCCTTCTCCGCAACAGCCCTTCATCCGAAGAGGTGCCGGATTCGGGCTTCAGCCGGAAGAGGGAGAACACCGCGACCCCCTCTTTCGGATCGGCCTCGCCGAAGACGAAGTTCAAGCCCGGTACATAGAGGTCCACATCGGCAATCCCTAAAACCCGCTCCCGACCAGGTATTCTTAAGGGGAAGAGGCGTTTCAGGATGGCCGTCGAGAGGAACTGAAGGCGCTTCTTGTTGTAGGCCTCGTTGGGAAGAGGGAGCGGTGAAAGGTGCTCGACCTTCCTTCGGTAGGCCAGCTCGAGCTGTTCGGACAATCCGTGAAGGAGAGAAGGATCGACATCCCCAAGATGGACCAGGGCGATCACGCCCTCTTCTTTCGGCCTCGGTGCGCCCACTGGAGAAGCCCCTGTAACGGCATGGTGTTGACGACATCTCCCTTCTCGATCCAGGCCCGCCGGGCGACGGCGACCCCGAAGGCGATGTTCCCCAGATGGTCCAGGAAGTGGGTGTCGGTGTCGATGGAAATCCGCACCCCCATCTCCTTGGCCCTTCTCGCATGGAGGTCGTTTAAGTCCAGGCGCTGTGGGGAGGAGTTGATCTCCACCGCCTTCCCCTCGGCCCGCGCGACCTGGAAGACCGCCTCCAGATCGACCTCGTAGGGGGCCCGCTCGCCGATCAAGCGCCCCGTGGGGTGGACCAGGATGTTGACATAGGGGTTCTTCAAGGCGGCGATGATCCGTCTCGTCATCTCCTCTTTCGATTGCTTGAACCGGGAGTGGACGGCGGCTAACACGATATCGAGTTGAGACAAGACCTCGTCGGAGAAGTCCATCCGGCCGTCGGCTAAGGTATCGCACTCGCAGCCGGCCAGGATCCTGAAGTGTTTATACCGCTTCTGGAGGGCCCGGAGCTTTTTCACCTGATCCAGGAGGCGCTCCGCCGTCAAGCCCCCGGCCACCGTCTGGGACCTGGAGTGGTCTGAGACGATCATGTATCGGTACCCCTTTCGGTACGCCGCCTCGATCAACTCCTCCAAGGGATGGTGGCCGTCGCTCCAGTTGGTATGGGCGTGGAGATCCCCCTTGATGTCGGAGAGCTGGATCAACCGGGGGAGCTTCCCCTCCAGGGCCACCTCGACCTCCCCTGTATCCTCCCGAAGCTCCGGAGGGATGAACGGAAGGCCGACAGCCTCATAGACTTCTTCCTCCGTCTCCCCCGCGATCCTTCCCCCTGTCTTCTCGTCGAAGACCCCGTATTCGCTGACCTTCAAGCCTTTCCGGGACGCCAAATCCCTCACCCGGATGTTGTGCTGCTTGGAGCCGGTGAAGTATTGAAGGGCGGCGCCGAAGGCCCCTGGCTCCAGCACCCGGAGATCCACCTGGATCCCCTCCACATGACGGATGCTGGACTTCGTCTCTCCTTGGAGCAGGACCTCCTGGACCCCGGGGAGGTTCACGAAGGCCCCCATCACCTTCGCCGGCTTGGAGGAGGCGACCAGGATGTCGATGTCGCCGATGGTCTCCTTCCAGCGCCGAAGGCTCCCTGCCACTTCGATCTCCTGTACCTCCTTGAGATCCTTCAAGGCGGCGACCAGGGCCTTGGCCAGGGGAAGGGCCTTCCCCAGGGGCATCCGCTCCTGCCCCTTCTTCCAGAGCTCGATCCCTCTCAGGATGTCCTCCTGCTTCTTCTCCCGGATCCCGGGGAGGCCGACGAGCGTCCCAGCCCTGGCCAAGGCTTCCAACTTCTCGACAGAATCCACCTGGAGTTTCTCGTAGAGGAGCTTGGCCGTCTTGGGGCCGACACTTTGGAGGTTCATCAGCTCCACGACCCCCTTCGGGACCTCTTGACGAAGCTCCTCTAGATCATTCATCCTGCCCGTCTTCAGGTATTCCTGGATCTTCAAGGCGAGGTCCTTCCCGATCCCAGGGATCTGCTCCAACGCCCCCCGCGTTGCGACAGAGGCGATGTCCTCGGCCAGGCTCTCGATGTTCTGGGCCGCCCGCCGGTAGGCCCTGATCCGAAAGATGTTCTCTTCCTTCAACTCCAGGAGATCGGCGATCTCCTCGAAGGCCCTCGCGATCTCGAAGTTTTTCATGCCTGCTTCCTCATCTAATGGAAAGCTTACGGCCTGGTGCGACAAAAGTCAATGATTGAGGCCGATTAAGAGGCTGTGGGGACCACAGCAGGATGGTCAGGGCAAGGCAGAGGATGGCAAGAAGGGAGAGGAGATACCAGAGGCTCGAGAGAATCTGGAGGAAGGTGCTGCCTAAGGCCCAAGCGGGAAGGGCTTCATCCCGCTACTCCAGCTTCCCGCCCCTTCCCGCGTACTGCTCCACGAGCCTGGCCACCATCAGACCCCCTTCGTACTCCGGGATGATGACCTCATCGGCCCCAGCGTTCTTCATGGCCTCTGCGTACCGGCGCTGGCCGGCCCGCATGACGATCTTGGCGCCGGGGTTTAAGGATCTCGCGGTGATGGTGATGTAGAGGTTGTCGGAGTCGTTGTCGATCAGGACGCAGATCCCCCTGGCCCGCTCGATACCGGCCTGGGCCAGGACATCCCGCCGCTTGGCATCCCCCCGGACGACGTGGACCCCCTCCTTCAGCAGCTCGTGACAGAGCCCCTCGTTGATCTCGACCAGGACGAAGGGGATCCCGGCCTTCTCCAACTGGTCCACCAC